>JAPLGJ010000230.1 GCA_026390215.1 Caldisericota bacterium | reverse complement strand
TCTTCAGAAGCAGCAACCACGTCCGCAGGCTTTGAGCCGATTGCTCCGAGAGCATCGCATGCTGTCACCAGAAGACGGCCCCCCTGACGGATGATGCTGATGTCTCTGGCCGTCTGGACGCAGAGTGGACCTATGGCAGCTATCATGTCAGACGGCAAGACGACTCCAGGGACAGCAACCTCGAGGCCGGCCATGGAACCACGAGTGTGGACTGGAACAATGAAGAAGGCGCAAGTCCTGGTTTCTCACCGGGCTTGCGCCATTTCATCTTGGACACCATCCACAACTTCTGCTGTTTCTGAAGGTGCCGGATCTTCGCTGGTTTGCTCCGTGTCCGGCGGTTCTTCTCGACGGGCCGCGTGGCCTTTTTCATCATGCTGTCTTCATTCATGAGCCACCTCCTGATTGTCAATGCTCGTGCTGACGAAGCCGTAACAATGTACCGGAGGCCAACTGGATGTCAAGCTCCAGGCGTGAAGAATGCAGAGAGCGAGTCCCAGCTATCTCAGAAGCAGAAATGAATCCTGGTCCCTCAGAACCCAAACCTGCCGTCGGCGAAGCTCTCCAGAGCCAGGGCGGCACCCTGCTCATTGTTGGAAGGAACAACGTACGTTGCCATCGACCGCGTCTGTTCATCGGCATTCGCCACCGCAACTGAAACGCCGGCGACCGCGAACATACTCTGGTCGGCTTCACAGTCTCCCACGGCCATGACGTTGGCCGCCTGTAGCCCAAGGTAGCTGATCAGCCACCGAAGCGCTGCACCCTTGTCGACCCCGGCATCCATGATGTTGACGAAGTTCACGTCTGCCCTGACTACCGTTGCGCGTGGCCCGAGTTCTGCGGCCAACGTGTCCCTGATGCCTCCGGCGTCTTCAGGCCGACATGTCACGGTGATCTTGCGTACGCCTGTCGTGATTATCTGTTCGAGGGGCGGCACGTCGCGCAGACCCTGCGAGTACCGCCCGGACAGCCACCCTTCGACGAAACTCGGCGCACCCGCACTCCGGAACACCTGTGGGGCATCCCGACCATACAGGATGATATTCAGGGGAAGACGCACCGAACGAACCGTGTCCAGGGTGCCGAGGAGGACCTCTCGCGATATGCCCCGTTCCATGAGGATGTGACCGTTCCCGGGCTCGACGACGACCGCACCCTGCTCGGCGATCACAGGCACCGATTTCCAGCCAAGCTGCTCGAGGAATGGCACTATGCGCTCGAGATCACGCCCCGACGCTACCGTGCAGGAAAGACCAGGAACCAGAGCAGCCGCCAATCGTCTCACCAGTCCCTCAGAGATTGACGACGTGTCATCGAGCAGCGTGCGGTCAAGGTCAAAAACGGCAAGTCTGTTCATGTGTCCCTATACCTCCCTCCCACATACCATAGAGCATCGCGCTGTGCACATCTCTTCCTTGCGTCGCATGCATAGTATATGCGCATATTCTGGACGAGCGGGCCTCTCCCGATGTTCTGTATCCGCGGTTGCCACGACGCTTCTCCTGAAACTGAGCTGCTGGGAGCACGGTGGAACAGCCACGCAGTGCAGATTTCGGCTTTACAGGGGGAGGCTTACGGGATATCATACACAAATGCCGACAGCGGGGAGGGCGGGGAGGAAAACCTCGGTGAATACTGGTCATTCTGTGCGCCCGGGAGCACTCGGAATGCAGTATGCTGTGCGGCGCGCCGTCGCGCTTGTTGCCGTCGCAGTCTTCATTCTCGTACCAACATCCCAGGTTCATGCCACCACTCCTTCCTTCTACGCAGACAGCGATCGGTTGAGTACCACGCTACTCGTGCTCGGAGGTATCGCAGTCGTCCTGATCGTCATCTACCTGTTTGCTCAACGTGAACGCGCCGCCCGTGACCGGGCTGCCTATTATCAGCAGCTGTTTGCTGCGGTCCCGGAACCGGCCCTTCTCGTGGACAGCACTGAGGGACATCTGCGCATCGAGGCTGTCAACAGTGCCCTGTGTTCGCTTCTGGCTCGAAAAGGCTCTGACCTGGTTGGCGCCATGATGGAATCCATCGCGTTCATCGGACAGTCGGATGTGTCGAAGGCTATGACGTCTCTGGAGGACCGAAGCCTTGTGTCGACCAGGTGGCAGTTTGTCGCATCCGACGGAGCCCTCATTCCCGTCGAAGTCATGACGTCAAACCTCCAGACCCCCAGCAGACGCATGCTCATCGTCGCCCATGACCTGCGCGACCAGCTCAAGGCGGAACAGACTGTTCGCACGGCGTACGAGCAATATCACGCCCTGTTCGACGAAGCCCCTGACCCGATTCTGATCATCAGTGGCCATGTCATTGCGCAGGCAAACACGGCTGCGGAGCGAGCGCTGGGCGCCACGACCGAACAGCTGGTGGGAAAGTCCATCCCCGATGTCAGTCCCACGCTGCAGCCCGACGGACGTCCCTCTGCCGACGCCATGCGCATGTTCGAAGACCAGGCGCTTGCCGGCCAGGCGCAGCGGTTCGACTGGGCGTTTGTCACCCGTGACGGCCGTCATATTATGTGTGAGGCTTCCCTGCAATCCATGCCATCTGCCGGGACGTCTATTGTCCAGGGCATATTCCGGGACGTTACAGAACAGCGGCTCACAGAGGAGCGGGCTCGACAGCTGAAAATCGAGCTCTTGCAGTCGCAGAAGATGGAAGCGGTCGGACGACTGGCAGGGGGAATCGCACACGACTTCAACAACATCATGGGTGGCATCATGGGGCACGCCTCACTGCTCAGGGTTGACGCGGCAGAAGGGACGAATCTCTATCAGGGACTGGACACCATTGAACGCGCCGCGAGACGCGCCGCTGAACTGACCCACCGGCTGCTGTCATTCTCGCGCAACAGCACACCGACCATCGCCGACGTCGATGTCGGAGGGGTCCTGGCGGATACACTCTCGATCGCCCTGCCAGGCTTCGACAAGCGCATTGTCCTGGTACAGACCATCTCTCCGGATTTGGCATACGTCCCCGGTGACCGGACGCAGCTGGAAGAGGTCTTCCTGAACCTGGTCATCAATGCCCGCGACGCCATGGGACACCACAACGGCACGCTCACGGTCGACGCCTGCAACGTCACGATCGACGAATCTTTCTGCACCAGCCACGGCATTCCTGTCCTGCCAGACGGCACCTACGTGCAGATCAGCGTATCGGACACCGGATGCGGTCTATCGCCTGAGGCCAGGGATCACCTGTTCGAACCGTTCTTCACGACGCGGCCGGAAGGAACCGGGCTGGGACTGTCCATTGTCTGGCGTGTCGTGCACGACCACAGAGGAACCATCACGGTGGTTTCAGTGCAGAACCAGGGAACGACGTTCACGCTGTACCTTCCGGCTGTCTCCCGGGCTGAGGCTCAGAGAAGAGCTCGCCAGACGCCCGTCTCGGGGTCGTTGCCTCGGTCTGCTCGGGGAGAATCGGTGCTTGTCGTGGATGATGAAGATGTTGTCCGCAGTGTTGCCGTCAAGGTCCTCTCAGGTCTCGGATATCGGGTCACCGACACCGCCGATCCAGTGGACGCGCTCGCCATCTACCAGGATTCATGGAGGTCCATCGACCTTGTCCTGGTCGACATGATGATGCCACACCTGAATGGCAAGGACCTGTTCGAGAAGCTTCGCGAGATCAATCCGTCGGTCGCCGCGATCCTGATGTCCGGCTATGATGCGACTGACACTCCTTACGCCAGTACGGGCTTCGTGGCCTTCATCCCGAAACCCTATACGCTTCAGGAACTGGCCACACGCGTGCGTCAGTCTCTGGATGCCCCAGCCTCCCGGACGTCCAGCCCAGCAGAAGAGTCGACCGTCTGAGAACTGCCTCCACCGGAAACACCAGCCACGGCGAACGTCTGCAGGCCCCGGAAGGCACGGGGGGTAACGAAAACCAGCATCGCTCCCAGGAACACGACGCCAATGACCCCACTGATGAAGAAGCCCATGTTTGCGCCGAGGGCATCCGAGATCTTGCCCGCATAGAGCGCGCCAATGGGGGTCGATCCCACGAACACGAGGTTGTAGGCAGCCATCACGCGGCCGCGCATGCTGTCGGGCGACTGCATCTGAAGTGCCGTGTTGCACATTGTCGACAAGGCCGCCATGCCAAATCCACAGAAAATCAGCAGAAGGCCGGTCACGTAGAGATTCCGCTGTATGCCGACGAGGACCATCGCAACCGCGAGGATGAACCCCGAACCGTAAACGTACGCGGGGGTCGGTTCCAGGCGTGCTCCGCTGAGAGACATGAGTACCCCGGCGGCCAGCGCCCCTACTCCCATTGCCGACATCAGTCCCCCGTAGCCATCTGCCTGCAGACCAAGAGTCAGCTTGGCAAAGCTGGGGATGAAGATGTTGAAATTGAGCAGGAACAGGCTGATGATGCCTGCTATCGTCAAGAGGCTCATGACGACTCTATTTCCGGCAATGTACCTGGCTCCCTCGCGGACTTCCTGGGCATAGCTCCCCTTGTTGCTCTTGGTCGGCTTGCGGCCTGCCTTCATCAGGAGCAGGCTGATGATGACCGCTATGAAACTGACCGAGTTCACAGCAAAGGTCCAGGGAATGCCCACTGCAGCGATCAGGACCCCGCCGATGCCAGGACCGACGACGCGAGCGATGTTGAACATCGTGCTATTGAGCGCGACGGCATTGACGACGGCGGACCTGTCGTTCACCTGTTCGCCCACAAACGATTGTCTGGTCGGCCAGTCGACAGCGCTGATGACACCTGTAACGGCGGCAATAATCAGCACCTGCCAGTACTGCGCATGACCCCCGAACGCCACAACAGCCAGAGCGGCGGCTGCCACCGCATACATCGTCTGTGTGAACAACAGGATCGAGCGCTTGGGAAAACGATCGATGATCGGTCCGATGAACACCGAGAGGATCAGAGACGGGAGAAACTGGATACTGACCAGCAGACCGAGTTTGAAGGGCGAGTTCGTCAGCTTGAGAACCAGCCAGGACTGTCCGGTGTTCTGGAGCCATGTGCCGACAAGAGATATACTCTGGCCGGCAAACCAGATCCGGTAGTCCCGAGACTCAAAAGCCGGCAGCCGTTTTCGAATGTTCACTCACTCTTCCTTTCGCTAACCGAATTATCCGACGAGTACAGTCTACTCTCTCCCTCGGAGAATCATGGACCTAGTTCCTCACTATCTGGAGCACGGTCTGGACTGTCAGCGTTGCCGCGAGAGTGATCATGACGATCGCCTGCGCCCATACCGCGACGTTCTTGCCCCGGCTGTTGACGTACTCACCCATCAATGATTTGTCATTGATCAGCTTCAGCATGAGGATGAGGATCAGAGGAAGCAGAACACCATTCGCCGCCTGCGAGAAGAGCATGACGCCGATGAGTCTGCTCTCCGGAACGAACATGATCGTTCCCGCACCCAGAACAATGAGAGTGGTATACAGACCATAGAAGAGAGGGGCATCGCGGAACGACTTCCCAACCCCTGATTCCCACCCAAACGCTTCAGCCACGGAATACGCCGTCGAGAGAGGAAGGACCCCGGCAGCCATGATCGACGCGTTGATCAGGCCGACAGCAAAGAGGATCGATGCGTATCTTCCAGCGAGTGGCGCAAGTGCGCCTGCCGCTTCTGCCGCAGTGTTGACACGGACACCCGCCACAAACAGCGTGCTCGCGCATGCGACGACGATGAAGAAGGAGACGAAGTTGGTGAGGAAGCTGCCAATGTACGTATCCAGAGCCTCATAGCGGTAGTGCTTCAGGTCGATCGCCTTCTCCGCGACCGAAGACTGCTGGTAGAACTGCATCCACGGTGCAATCGTGGTCCCTATCGTGGCAATGAACAGCGAGATGAACTCGGGGTTCATCTGGAAACTCGGAACGACAGTAGACCTGGCAACGACCCCCCAGTTGGGATGTGCCATGAAAGCGCTGATGACATAAGTCAGAAACAGGACACAGAACACAAGCAGAACCTTCTCCACGGCGCGATATGAACCCTTGAC
>JAPLGJ010000150.1 GCA_026390215.1 Caldisericota bacterium | reverse complement strand
GAACTCGTCCGCCCTGTCGGATGGGATTCCTTCTGTGGCTGCGACTTCAGTAGACAGATTGTAGGTAATGCCTATACGCATGATACGTTCTCCTCGTTGTTGGATGGGTGATGAGTAAGGTCTTGCTCATGACTATCCAGCCCGACCATCGCCGAGGAGCGTAGCCAACGGCTGGAGTCGCCGCTCGTCAGTGGAGAGAATCAGTGCTAAAAGGCTGTTACCAGTGAAAAGGGAACGTGCGTACAGCCCCCGTCTATGCCGCTTGCGGCCTGGGGGTGGTTCGTCGACAGACTCGTGGTCTTCGTACGAAAGAACCATTCTGGTATCTGTGTTCACGCAGTTGTCTCCCATGAAGCAAAATGAACTTCGCAACAACTATAGTGGGGTCGATTCTCTTGTCAATAGCATCGACCCCGCCTGTCACCCGCACTATGTGAGCATCTGAACAAGGCTCTGCATCAACGTTTGAGCTTCTTCCTGACCGCCGTGGCGCTCACAGCCTTCACTTCCGAACCAGACCCGCTGTGGTCCGACGCAGTCCTCGAAGCAGCAGCAAGAGCTTTTGATGCACTATTCGGGCTGGTCGCCGCAACAGGAGACTTCACACTTCGCCTGACAAGAGTCGCCGGCCTGCCGAAGGTTCCACGCGCACCAGTGACGATGGCCAGCCGCCTGTCCACCAGACCCTTGCGGTCCTCAAGTGGCTTCAACAGCTCATCGCACGTCAGGTCGAGATTGATCGGCGTGACAGAGACGTAGTTGTTGATGAGTGCATAGCCGTCGCTACCGGGCTTGGCATCGTGAGGACCGGAGTTGCCGGCAATCCAGTAGTAGGCGCGACCACGAGGGCTAAACTGCTTCTCCACAAAGTTCTCATAGGCCCTGAACCCCTGTTTGGTGATCATGACCCCCTCGACATCACTCAAGGGGACGTTGGGGACGTTGACATTGAGGATGGCAGGAGCCTTGACCAGATCAGCATAGAACGCCGGTTCAGCCAGGATTTCCATGAGCACCGCCGCCGCCGTCTCAAAATGATGAGGCTGCACGCCGTGCACCATATCCAGACTGACGGCGATGGACGGATGTCCCTGGCGGAGTCCTTCGAGAGCAGCACTGACGGTCCCACTATAGAGGACGTCCACCCCGACGTTCGGTCCATGATTGCACCCGCTGACCACGATGTCCGGCGGATTGTCCTTCATCACATCGAGCAGAGCCACCAGGACACAATCGGTAGGAGTCCCGCGAAGAGCATAACCCTTCAGACCACACGGCATTGTCACCTCGCGGATCGGCAGGATGTCTCCCAGCGTAAGAGAATGGCTGGACCCGCTCTGGTTGCCCTCCGGGGCCACGACCATCACGTCGTAGTCTGCTGCCAATGCCGCTCCAACGGCGTTGATACCGTTGGCGAAGATGCCGTCGTCGTTGGTGAGCAGAATCCGTATGCGTCGAGCCTTTCTGGTTGCGCTCATGTTAGCTCCTTAGAACTCGTACGTCACGCCTTTCCTCAATGCGATCGTGTCCTTGATGTACCCGTTCAGTGCCTCGGGTGCCTTGGAATGCATGGGCACCAGAACGCTGGGGTCTGCCCGCATGACCAGATCCTTGATATCGAGTTCACTCGCATGCCCGGGGGTAGCGATACGGTAGAAGTCCAACCTGAAATCCTTGACCCACTTCATGAGAACAGTGTAGTTCGGATCATACTGTCCGAGAGGTTCGCCCCCGGACTGGATGAACACGGTATGCGCGGCAGGATTGATCTCCACGAGTTCACCCAGATCGGGAAAATCGAGCTGCAGCATATACTTGGCTGGTTCTGCCACGACATCTGCGGCGCGCAGCGCGGTCACCAGGTACTCCTGCTCGAACAGCCGGTAGTCGGGCGCCAGGTACTTGCCCGAACCACGCCTGGCAAGGTACACTTCGGCGTTCTTGATGAGCCGTTCGAGCTCACTGTCGAAACGAGCAAACTTCCGAGCCATCAGCATGTGTTGCGGTTGCAGGACCATTGTCCGTCCCGTTTTCTCTGCGACTCGCAGGAACACCTTGAGGCGGTCCGTGTCGAGGATGTAGTAGTTGGTCAGCACGAGACCGGGAGCCGTGCCAACCGCTCTCGTGGCAAGCTCCTGGACCTCATTCTCGGTCAGCTGATCGATACTGCCGAACCCCAGCCTGGTCCCCTCGGTGAGAAGAACAGTCTTGAAATGTTGCTTCTCCTGACGCATCAGCTCGACGAAAGCGCGCACCCTCTCAGGGTGTTTGCCATGTAGACGATAGTCGCCCGTATAGATGATCGACGTGGCGCCACACCTCACGATGAACCCGAGGATACCCAGGATATCGTGGTCGCTGCGGACCGGCAGGACTTCGCAGTTCCCGATGTGCACGACCTTGTCATGGTCAAACACGGTCACAGGGCGCTGATCCATGCGGAGGTCAAACTCGCCCGTTTCGTCGAAGAACCGCAGGACCTCGAGCGTCTCGGCGCTCATGTACAGGGGGACATTGACGTCCACCAGCGGCAGGAACCCGAAATGGTCGATGTGCCCGTGGCTCAGCAGGATGCCGTCCACGTTACCGGTATCGAGGGTCGCGCCGAATTCCTGCTGAAGGAACTGCGACTGGGCCATCGGATACAGGCTCGCCATCGGGGGCAGATTGCCAAACCGGAGGTAGTCGCGGATCTGCAAGTATGTCGCTGGTCTCAGGCGATCGCTGAAGTGGTCCGTACCGCCAAAGAAGTCCTTGCCAAAGTCCAGAAACAGGTTCGTGCCACTGTACTGCAGCAGCGTCTTGCTCCCGCCTATCTCATTTACCGCGCCGTAGAAAGTCAATTTGACTGACATGCTTCCTCCCTGCGATCCAGCTGCGAGCACGTCCATCGTGCCCCATGCAAAGCCAATTATTATACCGTCATGTCCGCGTTGGACAAGTCGCCGTGTCGGGTCGGCCTGTGTCTTCCAGGTGCCTGTGTTTTTCCGCTTCCACCACAACGACGGACGAGCCAGCTCCATTGCAAACAGGAACCCGCTGACTAGACTTACTTGGATACCAGGAGCTGCCGAGTCAAAGGGCGTTTTGTTCCCTAGACTGGTGAACGTCCGCCCAGGAATGCGGTCCCTTGGCGCTCATGCAAATCCGCAAGCGGAGGAAGAAATGGCGAGAGTCGTTCTTGAAAACGTGACAAAACGCTTCGGAAAGGTCATTGCGGTCAACAACATCTCATTGGCAGCCGAGGACAAGGAGTTTCTCGTCCTGCTGGGACCGTCCGGCTGTGGCAAGACGACGACGCTGCGCATGATTGCAGGCCTCGAACTGGCTGACAAGGGAAATGTGATCATCGGCGGCGACATCGTCAACGACGTTCCACCTGCCGCCCGCGACATTGCCATGGTGTTCCAGAACTATGCCCTGTATCCTCACATGACCGTGAGGGACAACATCTCGTTTGGTCTCAGGCTGCACAACATCCCAGGAAAGGAGATCAACGACCGCGTCGCAGACGCCGCTCAGATGCTGGGGCTGCAGGACTACCTGAAGCGCGTCCCCAAGGAGTTGTCTGGCGGACAGCGCCAGCGAGTCGCTCTGGCTCGAGCCATCGTGCGAAAGCCCAAGGTCTTCCTCATGGACGAGCCGCTGTCGAACCTGGATGCCAAGTTGCGTGTGCAGACCCGCGAGGAGCTCATTAGACTTCATCAGGCGCTTGGCGTCACCACGATCTACGTGACCCACGACCAGGTCGAAGCCATGACCCTTGGTTCGCGCGTCGCCGTCATGGAAAACGGGTTCCTGCGCCAAATCGGCAAGCCGCGCCAGGTGTATGACAATCCCACCAACAAGTTCGTTGCCGGATTCGTCGGCACTCCTCCCTCCAACTTTCTCCCCGTCAATCTGGTCCTGACCCCGACGCCCTCCCTGGACATTGAGGAACAGCACATACAGTTGTCCGCCACCCAGCAGCAGGCTGTCAAGTCCATGCCCCCCGGCAGCTACGCGTGGGGTGTCCGGCCCGAGGACCTGCTGATCGACGGCCAGTCCAACATGCCTGAAGTCGCTGCCACGTTCAGTGCCAGGATCTCGTTCGTCGAAATGATGGGCAGTGAGACCTTCATTCACACGAATTTGGCCGGAGCCCCGGTCGTCATACGGGCCAGTAGCGCATTCGAGTATGGTCAGGGTGACACGGTCAGACTCGTCGTGAACGTCGCCCGCACGCATCTCTTCAATACGGACTCCGGAGAAGCAGTCTTCTAGCTGTAACAACCCCGGGACGGTTCCGTTCCCGTGAGATTGCTGCACTGCCGACCCCGACGCGACTGTGGCGGGGTTTTGCGTACAATAGGAGCAAGAGAGCCCGTACCCTGGAGGTTGATGGTGCAGAGTGAGAGCACGTCTATCGGAACGTGGAGGCAGCGTACCGTCCTCGTAGTCCTCGTTCTCGCCATTGGATTTGCCGTTTTTGTCGTATTGAGCAATTACAGACCGATGCTGCCCCGCAGTGTCGACCTCTTTGCCAGAGTGAGTGTCGCCCTGGTCCTCCTGGTGGCGGCACTGCTGGCACACAGAAGCACATCCCTCCGAGCGTACTGGCCTCTCCTGTTTGCCTTCTTCATCGCGTGCCTTGTGATCTCTCTCGATCTGTACACGAGCTACTGGATGCTGAACACCATCAGGGCGGACTTCAACACGTCCGCCGGTGACGCCCTCATGAAAGCGAAGACCGGGGTCCTCATTGTCGGGACGATTCTCCTTCTTACGAGAGCGTCGGGTGCGTCCATGGGGTCGATCTACGTCCAGAAGGGCAACCTCCGCGAGGGATTGATGATCGGACTCATCGCCTTCGGCGCCGCTGCCGTAGCGTCGGTACCGCTGGCACGCTTCATGTTTGGTGGCAACAACCTCAACCTGGCAAGAATCCTGCCATGGATCCCCTGGCTCCTGATCTTCGTACTGGCCAACGCTGCCAATGAGGAGCTTCTCTTCCGTGGGCTGTTCCTGCGCAAACTGGAGCCGTTCTTCGGCCCGTGGACCTCCAACATCCTCATAGCAATTCTGTTCACACTGTACCACTCCGGAGTGCGGTATACCCCGGACCTGCTGATGTTCCTGGCTTCGCTTCCACCGCTTGCGCTGGCATGGGGCCACATTATGCGGAAGACCGACAGCCTGTGGGGTTCTATCCTGTTCCACGCGGGAATGGACCTGCCGATCATACTGGGTCTCTGGTCCAACACTCACTAGGCCGGCGAGCGCCAACGACAGTGCTCTGCGTGTGGCGAACAGGCCAACGTCCCTCACTTCCAGGCGCAGGACTGGATTCCCACTTTCGCGGAGGAGCGCCCCTCAGAAGCACCCGTCGTATTGAACAGAGATACTCGGGGGAATGACAGACTGGAGCGTACCGCCTCTGCAACCCGTGGTATGCTATCTCAATATGTATCGACAGGAGACTAGCCGATGAGCGAACAGGACCAACATGGACAGAACGAGTTCGGTGGAGGCAGCCGGTACGACTGTATCGTCGTCGGGGCTGGTCATGCCGGCTGCGAGGCCGCTTTGGTCACAGCACGAGCTGGACTCAAGGTGCTCGTCCTTACCGGCTCGATGGACGCCATTGCGTGGATGCCGTGCAACCCGGCCATCGGCGGCCCGGGCAAGGCCCAGGTCGTCCGCGAGGTCGACGCTTTGGGCGGCGAGATGGGGCTCAACGCCGAGCGGGCACTGACCCAGATCAAGCTGCTCAACACCTCCAAGGGACGCGCGGTGCAGAGTGTACGCACCCAGTGCGACAAGTGGGAGTACAGTACGAGCATGAAACAGGTGCTGGAGAATCAGCCAAACCTGACGCTCAAGCAGGAACGCGTGGAGCGCCTGCTGACACAGTCCGGTCATGTCGAGGGCGTGGTCACCAATTATCACGTCCGCTACGAAGCCGACACCGTCATCCTGACGACAGGCACATACCTGGGGGGCGTCATCCACATCAGCGACATCGCTATCCCAGCCGGACGCGCCTGGGACTTCGCGAGCAGTGGGCTCAGCAACTCACTGAAGGAGCTTGGCTTCGACGTCCAGCGCTTCAATACGGGAACGACGCCGCGGATCGACAAGAGGAGTGTGGACCTGAGCAAGTTCGTGCTCGAGGAGGGTGACCGCATCCCCCTGCACTGGTCGTTCCGCAGCAAGCCGCGTGTCTGGGAACACCAGCTGCCCAGCTACCTCAACTGGACCAACCCCCAGACCATCGAGGTCACGCGCAAGTACCTGCAGCTGTCGCCATCCGTCATGGGACTCATGGTCCACGTGGGCCCGCGCACGTGCCCCAGTATCGAGGAGAAAGTGCGCTGGTACCCGGACAAGACGCGGCACCAGCTGTTCCTCGAGCAGGAAGGCTGGAATACCAACGAGATGTATGTGCAGGGTATGTACATGAGTGTTCCTTTGCCGATGCAGGAGGAGATCCTGCGCACCATCCCCGGCATGGAACGCGTCGAGATCATGCGCCCAGCCTACGCCATCGCCTACGATCATGTCAACCCGCAGGGAAGCGTGTCGTGGGCCTGTTCCTGGCCGGCCAGATCAACGGTACGACTGGGTACGACGAGGCGGCCGGTCAGGGTATCATCGCGGGCATCAATGCCGCTCAGAAGGTCAGGGGGCGCGACCCTTTCATCCTGCGGCGCTCGGACGGCTACCTGGGCGTACTCGTCGACGATCTCACGACCAAGGAACTCGTCGAACCATACCGCATCACACCCAGCCACTGCGAGTACCGCCTCATCCTGCGGGAGGACAACGCCGACCTGCGTCTGACGCCTCTCGCCCATGAGCTAGGTATCATCGATGATGCCGCCTACCAGCGTGTCGTGTACAAGCAGCAGGAACTGGACCGTCTCAAGGAGGTCCTGCGGGCCCGCATGCTGAACCCGGACGGTCCGACACTGGGAAGGCTTGCCACTCTTGACGCCGGTCCCATCCAGACACCGACGTCGCTTGCCACGCTGCTGAAGCGTCAGGACTTCTGGAAGAAGGACCTGGTCGCCCTGGCCCCCGACCTGGCAGACGTCGACGACGAACTGCTGGAAGAACTGGAAACAGAGGTCAAGTACGAGGGGTACATCGTGCGTCAGCAGGCAAAGGTCCGCGACCTGTCGCAGCTCGAGGGATATGTGATCCCGCAGGAGATCGACTTCGCGCTGGTACCGTCTCTGTCAAAGGAAGGGCGCGAACGCATGGTGGAAACAAAGCCACAGACGCTGGGCCAGGTGTCCCGCCTCAGCGGTGTCCGCCCCGCCGACGTCGCGGTGCTGCTGCACTACCTCCAGAATCGAAAGCGCGCCGCAAAGGAACTGCCAGAGACTGATAGCGGGAGCTGACAGACCAGCTGTCTCGGATAGGCGGTAGTTCCAAAACACCAGACCACAGAGATTCACTGTCCCGCGTAGATACCGGCGATCTTGAGCATCTCCGCAAACAGCGCCTTGGCCGCCAGATCGTCGCCGTCGGCGTTGGTGAAGATGATGACGCCGATATCCCGCGAGGACTGCAGCAGCACGAACGTGTCGAAGGTATCGCAGGTCCCCCTGTGCCAGCTCGTCGGCACACCATCGATCAGCTCTTCGTGCCATCCACTGCTGTACTCGAGCACGGGCTGGTGTAGGCGCTGGATGTCCACGGCCGACAGTACGCTCCCGTCGACGCTCTCGAGTCCAGCCAGGTGCAGGCGAGCGAACGCACTGTAGTCAAGGATGGATATGCTGACATCACCTGCTGGGGCGAGGACAGTGGGCACCCTGTAGTGGTCCGATAGGTCGTGCGGCGTGACCACGCCGTTCTTGATACGGTGGCCCCAAGGTTCGCCCTCACCAGAAAGGAGCGGCCAGCCATACGCGGCCCTCATGTTCAGTGGACCG
>JAPLGJ010000016.1 GCA_026390215.1 Caldisericota bacterium | reverse complement strand
TATCCAATACCCATACACAGCTGGAAGCGGTCCAGCTCACTCTCTGGCAGCGGGTACGTCCCCGTATACTCGATAGGATTCTGTGTGGCGATGACGAAAAATGGGTCCGGCAGCTCCCATGTCGTCCCGTCGACCGTGATGCGCCGATCGTTCATTGCCTCCAGAAGCGCAGACTGAGTTTTGGGGCTGGCCCTGTTGATCTCGTCGGCCATAACGACGTTCGCGAAGATGGGGCCCCGTCGGAATCGGAACTCCCCGGTAGCAGCCTCATAGACGTTGACGCCAAGAATGTCGGCCGGCAGGAGGTCGGACGTGAACTGGATTCGGCTATAGGACGCCCCGATGGATTGCCCCAGTGCCTGCGCCAGCGTCGATTTGCCGACGCCCGGCACGTCCTGCAACAGCAAGTGTCCCCCCGCGATCATAGGAACCAGGGCCAGGAGGACCTGCTCATGCTTGCCACGAATCACGGTCTCGACGCTGGCCGCTATCGCGGTCAGCGTCTTCATGGCAGGTTGAATCTGATGCGACATCTCGTTCACGTTTCCTCCCCGGCGCCTCCTCTACTTGATGAGACTGTTGTCCTTCAGATACTGCTCAGCAACGACATTCGGCGATTTGCCCTCCACGTCGACGGCGTAGTTCAGGCTGGTGATATCCTCCGTCGTCAGCTTCTGTGCAAGCGGAGCGAGAATCGTGGGGATCTCCGGATACTTCGCGAGGACGTCCTTTTGGATACACAGGGCAGGATTGTAGATGGGGAAGAACGACTTGTCGTCCTCCAGCACCTGAAGGTCGAATTTCCTCAGCAGACCGTCCGTGGAGTACGCCATCGCCACGTCGACCTGCTTGTTGTCCAGCGCCTGGTAGGTGATACCGGCGTCCATGAGTTTGACCTGGTTCGACGGGATCGACATCCCGTAGAACTTCGTGAGGGCCGGGAAACCGTCGGGGCGCTCGTAGAACTCGGGGTTGACCGCGAACAGAGCACCTTTCGGATTCTGTGCGACATAGGCAGCCAGCGTCGAGATCCTGCCCCCGAACTTCGCTGCGTCCGCCTTGCGGACAGCCAGCGCATACGTGTCGTTGAAGTCGATGCGCGACACCCAGTCAATGCCGTTGGCCGCCAGGTCGGCTTGCTTCACGGCATCGAACAGCCCCACCGGATCACGGATGATGTCAGTCTTCTTGAGATGTGTCGTCCAGGCCGTCCCCGTGAATTCGACGTAGGCGTCGATCTGCTTCGAGGTCAGGGCGGTCCGAATGATCAGCGTCTTCATGCCGGCTTTCTCGTTGACGGTGAACCCTGCGTTCCGCAGCAAGCCGACGACGAGAGAAGTGAGTACGTACCCCTCGGTAAAATCCTTGCTGGCCATGGTGATGGTTTTGGTCCCAGGCTTGGCACAGCCTGCCAGGGCCATCGTCGCTACAAGCAGAAGGACAAGCATGGCACACGAGACTCTACGCATACGAAACCTCCTAGGATCGGATCGACAGTCCGCGCGACACCACGGACTTCTGAAGAAGCGCAAGCAGCACATCAGAAAGGATGGCGATTGATGCTACGAGAAGCGTCCCTGCCATGATCATGTCGGGACGTACCACGCTGAGACCGACGAAGATGATGTCGCCGAGGCCACCCGCCCCGATGACAGAGGCGACTGTGGCAGTCGAGACGTCGATGGTGACAGTCGTCCGCAGACCCGCCATGATGGACTGGGACGCAAGCGGCAACTCGACCCGCATCAGCACCTGGAGGGGGGTCATGCCCATCCCTCCGGCTGCTTCACGCATGTCCGCGGGCACCAGCAACAGGGCTGAAGACACGTTGAAGAGGATCGGGACGACGCCATAAATGGACAGGGCAATGACCGCTGTGCGGGGACCAATGCCCGTATACACGAACATGAGGGCGATGACCGCTACACTCGGGATAGCCTGAGCGACTCCCGTAACCCCGACGATCGCCCGTCCCACCTTCTGCAGCCTGGGCCGGCTGACGACGATGCCCAGCACGAGCCCCACGACCAGAGAAGCGGCAACTGCGATGCCAACCATGCCAAGATGCTGGACAATCTTGGCACTGACCTCCGGCCAGTTCCTGCCCAGGTATTGGAATGCGTTCACCGCGCGACCTTCGCCATGATCTCGGCGACCATCGGGACACTCAGTGTGCCCAGGATCGTGCCGTCGGCGTCCTGGACGACGGCGCGCCCCCGTCCCGATTCAAGAAGGGTCGTGACGGCCTCGAGCAGTGTAGCGTTGCCGCTCACGATCTCGAACCGGCAAACCGCCTCCTGTAGGTCCTCACATGTGGTCAGTTTCCCCTTTTCAACGTAGCCTGAGATGACGTCTCCATCCCTGAGGATGATGAGGGGCGCCTGCGCCTGTACACCAGAGCGACGCATTTCTTCTGTCGTCATGACCGTGAACGCAGTGTCGACGTAATGTGCAGCCCGATACAGCAACAGCTGTTCAGCAGAGCGTGTCGCACCCAGCAAATCTTCGACAAACGCATCTGCCGGGTGCTCCAACAGAGCACGTGTGGTGTCTATCTGCACCAAACGTCCATCTCGCATGATGGCAATGCGGTCTCCAAGCTTGATAGCCTCACCAATGTCATGAGTCACGAAGACGACGGTGCGCTTCAGATCACTCTGCAGCCTGAGAAAGAAGTCCTGGAGACTGCGCCGGTTGATGGGGTCGATGGCGCCAAACGGTTCGTCCATCAGCAGAACGCGGGGGTCGGCCGCGAGGGCACGAGCGACGCCGACACGCTGGCTCTCGCCCCCCGACAACTCCCGCGGCCATCGCCGCAGGTACACGGAAGGGTCGAGGTTGACGAGCTCCAGCAATTCCTCCGCCCGTCGCCGGATCCGGACCCTGCCCCATCCCAGCAGACCGGGGACCACCCCAATGTTGCCCTCCACCGTATAGTGCGGGAACAGGCCAATCTCCTGAATCACGTATCCGATGCTGCGCCGCAGCTCAATGGGGTCCATTGCGAAGACGCTGCGCCCGTCGATACGGATATCTCCACTTGTCGGCTCGATCAGCCTGTTGATCATCTTGAGCGTCGTGGTCTTCCCGCACCCCGACGGACCCAGCAGGATCGTGATGGCATCGTCTGGGATCGTGAGCGAGAGGCCATCGACAGACGTCTTGTCCCTGTATCGCTTGGTTACTGAGTCCAGCTCAATCATCGCCGCTGCTCCCTCAGTCCACGTCTCCCCGACATCAAGGCTTCTTCCGCCGCCAGAAGCCCGCCGTTCACAACCAGTCCCAGCAAGGTGATGACGATCGTTCCCGCGGTCACCATGGACCGGTTGGCTCGGGCAATGCCTTCGAAGATGAAGTAGCCCAGCCCACCTCCGCCGATAAGCGTCGCGATCGTCGCCATGCCCACGTCCATGACGGCGGCGTTGCGTACACCCGCCATGATCAGCGGAAGGGCGAGAGGCAACTTGACGCGAAGCATGACCTGCCCGGACGTCATGCCCATCCCCTGAGCTGCCTGGACCGTCGAGGGATCCACCTGGCGCAGCGCTACCCACGTGTTCCGTACGATGGGAAGGACAGAGTAGAGGGTCAGTGCCGTAACGGCAGGAACAGTCCCGGTCCCCTGTCGGATGGGCGCCAGGGCGACGACCAGGAGTGCAAACAGAGCGAGCGATGGGACCGTGAACAGAACCGACGCGGCTCCAATAACCCAACGGGCGACGCGCTCATGTCCGGAAATGACGATCCCGAGTG
>JAPLGJ010000191.1 GCA_026390215.1 Caldisericota bacterium | reverse complement strand
TCGGTGTTGGCGTACTTCATCTGGACCTTCTGAATCAGGTCCATGATGGCACTATCTTCAGTGCGGGACGTAGCACCAGGGAAATCCCCGGTAGCCTCGCCGAGCGGCTGTTTCATGTAGTTGACGGCCGTTTCGTGCTGTGTCTTGGTTGCATCAAGAATGGCCTGATCAGCCACGGTGTCGGCAGTTACGGGGAGATTGGTTCCGGTCTTCGTGACAACCTTCCAGCCGGTGGCAGTCTGTTCCATCGTGATGTCTGCCTTGCAGATCTCGACGCCTGCATTCTTCGGCTGCATCACAAGCACGCCATTGAGTGTCTTGCCTGGGATGGAGAGGTGTGTGTGTCCGGTCAATATGACGTCGATACCAGGAACAGTCATCGCAATGGCATACGCCTGGTTCTCGATGGAGGTGCCAAGGTCCTTGCCAGTGTCGATATCCTTCTCGAGTCCCTCATGTGCCAGGACGACGACAAGGTCGACCTTCTCCGTGTCCTTGAGGACCGTAACCCACTTCTTGGCCTCATCAACTGTATCCTTGAAGACGAGACCCTTGATGTTGGCGGGAACTTCCCAGTTGGGGATGTTCTTGGTCGTCAGGCCGAGGATGCCAATCTTGACGCCGGCAACCGTCTTGACGATGTACGGCGTAAAGTAATTGGTGCCATCTTCCTTGTAGATGTTGGCCGAAAGCCAGGGAAACTTGGCCTCGGACCGGGCCTTGTCGACGATAGCGAGCCCATAGTTGAACTCATGGTTCGCAAGTGTCATGGCGTCGTATCCCATGATGTTCATGGCTGCGACCATCGGGTTCGGCGCGGTCGTGTCGACCTTATTGAAGTAGTATGTCAGCGGTGTACCCTGCTGGTTGTCGCCGTTGTCCAGGAGAAGGGTATTGGGGTTGTCAGCTCTGACGCCCTTGACCAGCGTCGACAGCTTTGCGAGTCCGCCGTTCGCGGGCGCGTCCTTGAAGTAATCATACGGGTAGATGACCCCATGAACGTCACTTGTCTCGAGCAAGGTTATCTTCACGGTCGTGGCAGCTGTGGCTGCCTTGAACGGGAAGCTCGCGAACACCAGGCCCAGTATGAGAACCACGCTGAGCAGAACTGACAGGCGTTTCTTCATTCCATTCCTCCCGACTTGCAGAATAGACATCTTGACCACGAATATTGTAGTCCCCAGACAGGAGAATACAATTTGTAGGCAGCGGTTGAGAAAGATCAATCGCGACGGAAAGGAGCGCCAGTGAAACTCTCAGTCTTGCATATATCGACCGCTCGGCAGGCCCATGATCTCCTGAGTGGCCTGGGGTGCTACTCTGCGGGGGCCGATCTCATGGCGGTCAAGGCAGTATGTCTTGTGATACGGGTGAGCGGTCTGCTCCCACAAGCTGCCAACATCCTGAAACAGGAGATGCTGTCCAAAGGGGGCGAGGTAGCTGTCCCCTCCGGGGCCCTGCGCATGGAGGCAGGGCGCGTTGATTGCATCGTGATGGGAACGCTCACCCAGTACGCTCGACTTGTCGACATCCTGATCCAGCAGCCATTCGAGCTATCAGACCTTGCGAAGCGACTGCAGCTGTTTGCAGGACTGACAGCTGCCCGCCCTGCGAGGAACTGGTTAGGCCCAGGCACTGGCGTAGCCGTCGGGGGCCTGGTCGACTGCGATTTGCGGCCTTCGGGGGTTCACGATCACGCAGCCAACGCTGTCGCTCTCGCCTGGAACCTCCTCGAACAGCGATCGGACTTCCTTGTGGTCACGGGTTCTGATCACTCCATGGTACAGGACGTGGCTCAGCGACTTGTCGGCACCGCCGCGTGTCCCGTCACAGCATGGGTCCCGTACAGCCGGCCCATTATGCTGGCGCCGTCAATGCCTGTCATCGCTCAACAAGGCTACGGGCTCCCCGAGACCGATGGGGCGGTCCTGGCTCTGTGCACCGACGCAGGGGCTACAGACTTCATCGAGGAACTCCAGTTGGCTGGTGTTGGCACTGACAGACTCTTCGTAACGACCATCCTTCACCACGGCCCCTCCGATACGATGTCCAGGGATCTGGTTCCGGCCGGCCTTCCTCGGCTGGATGCCGTCCTTGTGCGGCATAAGGACATCGCCATGCTCTCCTCGAGTATGAAAGCAAGTGCGCTGACCCGTCTCGTGGACCGTGGAGTCAGCGTCTTCATCACGGACGCGCCCCGCCATGTCGGTGAACTGCTGCTTGCCATCCGCGAGGATCCATGGAACTCCTCTCCTATGCGAGCATAACGTCGACGCAGGACACTGCACGCGAGATTGCCCTTGACGGCCACTTGCTGCCATTCGCTGTCACAGCCGAGACCCAGTCGGGGGGAAGAGGGCGGCGTGGCAAGAGCTGGGATTCGCGACCGGGAGGCCTGTGGCTGACGCTGGCTCTGGCAGTACCGTCGGTGGCGGCAGTTCGTCAGTCCGCAATGGCCGCTGCACACGGCGTCGCAAGCGCCGTGTTGACCGAGACCGGCGTCCGTACACTCGTGAAATGGCCCAATGACCTGCTTGTCGAACGTCGCAAGGTCTGCGGCATCCTTGCTGAGACGCTCGTTCAGTCTGGAACGACAATCCTGCTGGTGGGCATCGGTGTCAACGTCAACAATATCGTGCCGCCGGATCAGTTGCCGCGGGCCGCTTCGCTAATGGGAGAACTGGGGCACAGCATCGATCTGCAGCGTCTCCGTGAAAGCGTCCTGAACATGGTGGAACTGGACATCGACACGCTCATTCTGCGTGGCTTTGACGTCTTCCGCCACTGGATGGACGCCAATCTAGCCCTGCGAGACGAACTCGTCACAGTCGAATTCAACGATCAGCGGGAGTCCGGCCACGTGGCTGGACTGTCAAGAACCGGCGCCCTCCTTCTCAAGAACCCCGACGGGTCCCTCACAGAGGTGGACGCCGGAAGCCTCTACGACTGGTAGGAAGCTTTCACCGACTCAGTGCTTCTCACTGTTGAGCCGAGCCGCCTTCAGGACATTGTCGAACAGCATAAGGGTCGTCAGTACGCCGACTCCCCCGGGCACCGGTGTGATCAGCGATGTCTTTGGGCGAACACCCTCGAAATCGACGTCCCCTACGATCTTCCCGTTGACGTCGTTGATGCCCACGTCGATGACGACAGCGCCTTCCTTGACGTACTCAGCCGTAATCGCCCTGGGTCTGCCCATCGAGACGATCAGGATGTCTGCCTCACGCGTGTACTTGACAAGGTCGACGGTCTTGGAATGGCACACCGTGACCGTGGCGTCACGCTGAAGCAGCAGAGAAGCAACTGGCTTGCCCACGATGTTGCTGCGACCCACGACAACCGCGTTCTTGCCCTGAATGCGAACGCCATAGTTCTCCAGGAGAGAGATGATCGATCTTGCGGTGGCCGGGACAAAGTGAGGCTTGCCGATCATCAGCTGACCCATGTTGAAGGGGTGAAAAGCATCGACATCCTTGTCGGGACTGATAGCGTGCAAGACCGAATCCACATCAAATTCCTTGGGCAAG
>JAPLGJ010000237.1 GCA_026390215.1 Caldisericota bacterium | reverse complement strand
GCGCTGTTGCGTTCGACAGACGCGCGGATACGCTCAGCGGCCTTGCGGGCATCGGTGCGAGAGGCCTCTGGCATCAGGACGACGAATTCCTCGCCGCCGTACCGGTAGGCTGAATCGACACTCCGGATGCTGTGACGCAGGATGTCCGCGATGCTCTGAAGGGCGAGGTTGCCGTCTAGATGGGAGTAGGTGTCGTTGTACTTCTTGAAGTCGTCGATATCGAAGAACAGGAGGGAGAAGACTTCACCAAACCGCGCTGTGCGCTCCGACTGCTCGACAGAGTGCGTCACGAACGCGCGATAGTTGCCCAGGCCCGTCAACTCGTCGGTCACCGAGAGCTCGTCGATGCGATGGACGTACAGGATGTTCTCGGCGACCAAGCTGCAATCCGAGACGAACGCCTCCACCATGTGCCGCTCTTCGTCCGTGAGAAGCACGGGACGTTTGAACGAGACGTACAGGACACCGTACAGGATTCCCTCGAGCGCCATCCGGAGCGTCAGCTCGGTCATGGCCCCTGGAGCGAGTGGAACCATGGTGTTCGGGACTTCAGCATGGACGACCGAAATGCTCGGACTGCTGAACGCTTCGGCCAGAATGGCCGGCTCGGCTCCGGGCTCCGGAGTGAACCCGATGATATCGGCCTGGCTGACGATCAGCTGTCTCGACTCCGGTTCAAAGGGGATGTATGCCGATCCGTCCGCCTCCATGACCTCCTGCAGTTTGCGAGCCGTGGCAGCCAGAAACTGTCGCAGGTCTGTGCGCTTGAAGGAGGTGTCGAACAGTTCCTTTGCCGCGAGTCGATACTTCGTGAGCAGGGAGGAGCGCTGCTTCACGAAGATCTTCTGTACAACGGACTCCGCATAGGCCATGAAGAGGTCGAATGCACTGGTCTCGCTGACAGTGAGCAGCCTGTGGTCCCCGATGCCCACGATGACGAAGCCCACGAGGCGTTGCTCGAAGTCCAGCTGACGCACCAGCAGGTCACGACCCTGGAGCAGGCCGGTGACCGAGCGCGACAACGAGTGTGTTACGGCCAGTCGGGCCCGCAGCTCGCTTTCGAAGAGACGGACAGGTTCTGCCTCTTCCATGCCGGATGTCCGCACGGCAGTCCAGGCGCGTGCCGTGTTGCCCGAGTTCTCCAGCAGGACGACACTCCCCGGTCCGGGCAGGATTCGCTGCAAGAGGCGACTGAGATGCGCTGTTGCCTGTTCGGCCGTCGAGACGTCGATGTTTTCCAGCTCTGCCCTGTTGATGGCTTCGCGGATATTGCGCTGCTCTTTGACTTCTTCCCAGATGAGCCTGACCTGGAGGAATCCCTGTACCTCTCCGGCGACTGCCAGGACGTCCGCCGCAACGTCGCTGGTGAAGTAGTCACGCTGGCCACTTTCCAGGTTGAGTACGGCGATGACTCGCCCTTCCGCATTCTTCATCGGGATGGCCAGCTCACTGCGCGTCACCTCATCGGCCGTGACGTAGTTGGCATGATCGGCGATGTTGGCGACATTGACGATCGTTCGCTCGCGCAGTGCCTGTCCAAGGGCACCTGTTCCTGCGTTCATGCGGGCAATGACCTCCTGAGACGAGACAGGGGACTTGGGCGGCGGCACCGTAAAGAAGTGGTTGACGTGGTCATTTTCCAGCATCAGCAGATTGATGCGCGACAGCCGGAACGCGTTGTTCATGATGGAGAGGAAGTTATTGATCTCCTCCTCGAACGGCAGGGGGGAGACGATGGCGGAAGACAGCTGGTTGGTGACGGTCAGTGTGAAGTTCTTGCGCTTGAGAGCCTCCATCATCGCGGCGTTGTCCAGCACTGAGGCTGCAATGTTTGCAAATGACGTGAACAGTGCCAGGTCGTCTTCGTTGAACGGATTCTCGACGCCAATGCGGCTGACAGATACCAGGCCGTACTTCTGGTTTCCTTTGCGCAGTGGAGCGACCATCATCGATTCAGGCTCTTCGGGGGTGCCGTAGATCTGCATGGCGCGCGGGTCCAGCAGAGCATTCTTGATGAGTTCGGGAGTGTCGCCGTCAAAGATCTTGCCCAGGATCCCCTCCCCTCGTCGGATCCGCAGGTGCGAGAGAGCCTCGCGGTACTCGCTCTTGGCGGCGACGACGGACAGGTGCTCCATATCCGCTTCAATGGTGGCTATCATGGCGTCGTCGGCTGAGAAGAACAGCGCTGCGCGGTCCGTGATGGCCTCCAGGACCTGTTGATAGGCCTGAGATGCAGCCATGTCCTGGATGATGGCGGTAAGGAAAGACAGCTTGTGGAAGGCAGCCTGCATGCGGTCCTTGTCACGACTGACATCGGCGACGCGGGTATCCATGGCCCGAAGACTGCGCCTGACATGTGCATCGGCAGCATACGACAGGATCCCCACGCCTGCGACAGCAAGCATCCCTGCGCCAATCTCTCCCCAGTTGGCCGACTGGAGCGCCTGGAGGAAGCCGCCGTCTTGCTGCCGGGCAATCGACAATCCCTGGCTTGCCACAAGGCTTGCAAGGGCTACCATCAGGTACAGAAGAAAGCGTCCGTTCTGCAGGAGGATGGACGCGATGACGACGAATGTGCCACTTACGACGAAGCTAACGTCAAACGGCAGGATTCGCGTTCCGCCATAGAACATGGGTTTGCCCATCAGCAGGGGACTGCCCAGCGCCCCCAGGTAGAGGTTCATGGCGATGCCGTCGAACAGGATCTGGTGGCGGAGGATGGCGCGCACCGCCCCGCTGCGGGGCGCGAAGCGTTCTATGAGGTCAAGCGCGACGTTGAAGGCGATGCTGGCAACAAGGAGCCCGGGCAGAAGCACGAGCCCGATGGGACCAGGAGTCTGGGTGAGCACAGCAAGAAACCACCAGACGCTTCCTCCAGCAATGACGGCGTACCGGAGCAAAATGAATACTCTGGCTGTATTGCGTTCGCCGGGCTTCACGGTCTGTAAACCTTCTCCATAGAGAAACTATAGCGCGCCCATGGAAAATGCAAACCGTACCCGGGCCGTGCACTGACCGGTCGGAGCGAGAGTCGGGAAGACTTGTGAACGACAGAGCAGTCTAGAAGCTGAACAGAACCTCGACAACGCGCGAGGAGCCGAGGATGATGAGGAACGAGGCGCCGGCCAGCGCGAAAGCGAGGACCGGCGCCCAGCGGGCCGTACGCCCACGCTGCGGTTCGGTTGTTGTCAGGACCTGGCGCAGCAGGTCTTCCGGTACCCTTACGCCGTCGACTGTCGCGTGATAATGTGTCCGAACCAGCTGCTCAAGCTCGTCGTCATTGTGTTCGGTGGTCACGATGTGCCTCCAGGAAGGCCTTCAGCTCTTCCTTCGCGCGGAAAAGGCGCGATTTGACGGTTCCCACGGGCTTCCCGACATACTCCGCGATCCTCTCGTAGGACATTTCCTTGTAGTAGTAGAAGTACAAAACGTCCCTCAGGTCGCCCGGAAGATGCCGCATGCCTGCTGCGATGTCCTGGACGGTCTCGGCTTGCACTGGGTCGTACCCAACCCCATCCGTACCCAGGCTCGGCAGGGCGTCTCCCGGGGTCAGAAGGGGAAGCTCCCGTCCCTTGCGCCGGCGAAAGCTGCTTGCTTCATTCATGGCAATCCTCATGACCCACGTCGTAGGGCTGGCGTCGCCGCGAAAGGACGGGAGGAAATGACGCACCTTGAAGAACGTGGACTGGAAGACGTCGTCCGCGTCGAACCGGTTGCCCATTCGTGCGACCAGGTACGCGTAGATTTCATGTGCACAACTGTTCATCAGGGTCTCGAAATCCAGGAGCATCGACGCTAGAAGAAATCGGTGAGGCTTGGCAGGATGAGATACCGGTACAGCAGGACGACGGCCAGTGCCCCGATCCAGCTGACAGCCAGTGTTGCGGCGAAAGCGACACCCCACCATGACACGGCCTGTCTGAAGGACAGTCCCAGCACCGCCGAAACGACCAGACACGTGAACACGAAGGCTACGGCGAACCAGAGGACCGCCCAGGGCAGTACTTGGAATAATGTGCCCCGGATGAACGAAAATCGCAGCAGCGCCGTCGTGCGAGGCAGGATCAGGGGCCCAAACAGCAAGAGAAACGAGATGGAAGACACGAGGAATGCCTTGAACCAGGAGAGCCTGACTGGAAGGCGGTACGCGTTGTAGCGAACCATGAACAGCATGACGAACGGTGCAACAACGACACCGCCCAACAGTCCGGTCAGTCGAGCCGTAATGAGGCCCGGAATGATACCGAACATCACTCGTCCTTACCCTCCCATCCGCGTGAGTTGCGCATGCAGTGCCTTGCATCTGTCCACAAGAAGGCGGGTACGTGCGATGGTCGTCAGGAAACGCTCCTGTCCCGCGGCACCTCTCTTCAGAAGAATCCATGCTGCTTCTATGCGTTTCTCGCCAGCCAGTGCGAGGACGTCGGCAAGAAGCCGGTCACTGGCACGCTGGTCCCGGACAATGCGCCGAACTGCGCTGTCCACCTGGTCGAGCGCGATCCGGTAGGCGCGGACGAGGACGGGGGACTGTCGAGGGGTCTTCTTGAGTGTACGCGAAAAGGGCACTTCAGTGGTGACGTAGGCCGTCAGCTCGCGTGCAGCGTCCAAAGTCGTCTTGTTGTTGGTTCTGTAGAGGGCCAAGCCGGCCGTGAACGTCGATGCCGCACCCGCGACCGGCGCCAGTAGTGAACAACAAAGCATTCCCACAATCAGGCAGGAAATCAGTCTCGGTGTTCTCATCGCATCACCCGCTATTAGACGGCCGATGTTCTGGCATTGTTCACGGGATGGGTGCGACTCTGCTCCGGCTGGGGGCTAGCTGGTATGACTCAGTTCCAGGAAGGCCTGCAATGCTTCCTCGAATCGTGAGTCTTCCAGCAGACTATTGGCATATCGCATCGTCATGTGAGCGGGTGCGGCCGGTTGCGACGGTTGTCCGGAAGCAGTGAGCTGAGAGTCCGAGTTCGACACAGATACTGGCGCCCGAATGCTGGTGGGGATATGGTGAGGGACAGTGGATGCTCGGCTGAGTTCTCCCGTAGCCGATTCCGGGGTGGAAGCCCGGACGACGCTGGGATCGGTGTTGATCGGCGCACGGGACATCGGAGTCGGTGCGGGTGTCGGCCGCAAGTCGCGCGCGATGAGTTGTGCCTGTTCCAGCATACTCGCCATGTGGGCCATGATTGGCTGTGATGGTAGTGGCGGCCTTTCGGTCGTCAGCGAAGCGACCGCCGGGGAGGCCTCGGGAGGTGTTTCCGGTTCAGCAACATAAGGCTGCTTGGAAGAGCCCGGAAGGGTGAAGGTTCTCTCAAGCGCAGTAGCAGTCTTTTGCTCGCACGGCGTCAGGGCCGTGGTGTCGAGGGAATCCGCCGCGGTGGTTCCAATGAGGTTCTCCAGGTCCCGCACTGGTAGCACCATCGCGAAGATGGAGTCGGGAAGGTCTTCGAGAGATTTGATGAAGTTGATATGGCGCAGGGTTTCCTCGTCGAGGTTGGAGTAGCCCAGACCGGTGGCCCGGTCATTGAGCGGGTCAACCTCGAGCAGGCGGCGGACGAAGAGCTCCCCTTTCTGATGGTTGCCGAGCTGGTCGTCATAGGTCTTCCACAGCAGATAGAGTCTCTCAGGAAATGCTTCATAGCTTGCCAGGCCGCTCTCGAGGAGGACGAGGGCCTCACGGATCTTGCCGCTGCGCCGCTGCAGAGAAGCAGAGAGTGCCTTCAGCACGGGGTCGGTCGGGTTCTGCTCGACCAGTTGCTGGACATCGGCCTCGGTCATGTCCGGGACGCGCAGTCTGAGGTTGCTGTATGCAGCGAGAAGCGGGTTCTGGAGCTGGGCAGCACAGATGGCCCTGTGGTTGCGAAGTCTCAGGTCGGTGAGGAACGTGTTGTCGGAGGAGAGTGAGAGGCACTTCAGGAACGCGAGTCTGGCTTCGTCGGTGTGCCGGAGAGCCATGAGGATGCTCGCGTGGACCAGATGGCAGAGGGGGCTGGCAGGATCGATGTTGAGCGCGTACCGACTTTCGATGAGGGCTTCGCCAGGCTTGTTGCGGAGGAAGTACCCCAGTGCGATGGCCAGCTGGACGCGCAGGCTCTTCGAGGAGACCGACAGCGACGCTTCAAGGGCGGACTTGAGCGCATCCTGCGGTCGGTTGGAGAGGATGTAGAGATAGGTCTTGCCGACGCTGACCAGCCCATCGCGCGGGTTGCGCTCGAACATCGCTTCGTACAGATTCAGCCGGTCGCCCAGGGTTTCCTGTGTCATTGCATCACCTCACTCATTATTGCTCTCGGAGTCGTTTTGTCAAAGTACTGTGGCGTAGAAATGTGCTTCAGACCGCAGGACGTTGACGCTTTCGCCTAACGAATAAGCGACATGAGGTTCCAACCCCAGTTGACCAGGGCGCCAAGGAGGAGCGCCAAGGCGATCTCTCCAGCACTGACCAGCGCCGCGCGGCGATTGCCGAACTCGCGTCTCAGCGCCGCGATGGTGCTGACGCAGGGGACGTAGAACATGACGATCAGGGCGAAAACGTACATCTGATGGGGTGTCATGACGGTTCCCAGATGGGGGGTGTGCATCAGCGTGGCGAGCATGATGAGGGCGAGCTCCTTCCGCAGGACGCCAAAGA
>JAPLGJ010000214.1 GCA_026390215.1 Caldisericota bacterium | reverse complement strand
AGTCATGGCCGGAGAGCAAAGGTCCGCCGCCTGTTTTCCAACGATGATCTTGCTCATGATGTCTTCGCGAGCGACGATCCACCCCAGACGAAGCCCGGGGAAACTGATCTTCGAGAACGTGCGCAGCCCTACGACACGGTCTTTGCCATCCAACGCCAGCAGCGAGGGGATTGGCTCACCCTCAAATCGAATTTCTCCGTATGGATCGTCTTCGATAATGAGTAGATCATACTGGTGAGCCAGCTCGATCAACTTCTTTCGGCGCTCCAGCGTCATGGTGACGCCAGCAGGGTTGTGGAAGTTGGGAACCGTATAGACGAACTTTGGGCGGATGTTCGCCTTCTGCAGCTCCTTGAGCCTGTCCTCAAGCATATCCATCTGCATGCCGTCCTTGTCCAGCGGAACCGTGCAGAACTTGGCCTGCATGCTTCCAAAGGCCTGGATTGCACCAAGATAGGATGGCTCTTCCACAATGATGGTGTCGCCCGGATTCACAAAGACCTGTGCGACCAGACTGAGACCCTGCTGTGAGGCAGTGGAGATGATGATGTTGTCCAGATCGATGCTTCTGACACCCTCATTCTCCATGCGATCCATGAGCAGAACACGCAGCTTCTTGATGCCCTCGGTAGAACCATACTGGAGAGCCTTCTTGCCGTATTCCCTGAGCGCAAACGTACTTGCCTCGATCACTCGATCGATGGGAAAGAACCGATCGTCCGGCATGCCTCCGGCCAATGAGATGATTTCTGGACTGTCGACGAGTTTGAGGAGCTCCCGAATCTCGGATGGTCTAAAACCCAGCGCTCGTTCTGAGAACAACTCTTCTGCGTTCAACGACATCGATTTGCCTCCGCATTGTGGTGATTTTTGTTGGCAAGTGCCCGTTGCACAGAACATAGTGGACTACTTACCAATGAAGTATACGCCTATTGGGTATAACAGGAAGCCCACCGTGAAGGCGGGCTTCGATCGTCAATCGGAACGGTGAGACTGTTCTAGAGGCCGATTTCTGCGGCGATTTCCTTCATGGAACTCAGGCCGATGGCAACAAACTTGTACAGTTCAAGTCCTATCTCCTGACAGGAAAGCATCTGATCGCGGTTTGCTCCAGCCGCAAAACGCTTCTCCTTGAAGCGAACCATGACGAAGTCCGTATCAATGGGCGCAAGCTTCTTATCCGGTCGAATAAGAGCACACGCGACAATGAGGCCAGACAGTGGGTCCGCAGCGTACAACGCCTTGTCCATCATGCTCTTGCGCGGCAGACCGTGCAGACCGTTGTGGACGCGCACGGCATAGCAGATGTCCTCCGATACGCCCATCAGATGCAGCTGCTCTGATCCGACAATGCTGTGCAGGTTTGGCTTGTCCTTGGTCTCAGCATAGTCGATATCATGGACGAGGCCGGCCAGGCCCCACCTCTCGACGTCCTCATGGAGGTCCGCCGCAAGGCCACGCATAATGGCCTCGACAGCGAGCATATGGTTAACCAGGTTCCGCGACGGTGCGCGCTCGACGATGACCTGATACAGTTCCTCGCGGTTCACTGGCTATGCTTCGGGCCCCGGAACAGGGGGTTCGGCTGGAGACGCATTGTCGCCGTCGATCCCGGACTGCTCAACATCCAAAGCAGATTCGGAGGTCGGCTCTTCAGGACTCGTCTCCTCGGGGCCCAGAGTAAGTACCATTCTCTCTGCACGCGTCTTTCTGACTGCAGACCAGGCGGTCAGCCCCAGCGTCACGACGAACGCATAGTTCAGAGCAGTGAACAGGATGACGAGACCCAGGTTCAGCCCCGTCGGTATCTGGAACTCGGGATGGGATGCCGCATAGTTGCTGACATAGAAGGAAACGAAGCTGCTCAATAGCCATTGCAGGGTGTAGTAGGTGGCTACCAGAGCGGTCGTCAGAAGGAGAAACAGACTCACCTTCCCTTCCTGAGAGCGCCTGTAGGAGATTGCCAGCACAAGCCCCGCTATCGACAAGACCACGTATCCAAGGCTGAAGAAGAAGTCGACGGTGAATATCGCACTGAATGGGATCATGTTGCACCACCTTTGTTGTTGGATGTCTTCGAGGCTGCCTTCCTTGCGGGAGCCTTCGCTTTGACGGTCTTCTTCGTGGAGGTCCCCTTGTTCGCTGTCGTTGTCTTGGAGGACACTGCCCTGATTGTCTTCGCCGTGGGGGCTCCTGCCTTCCCCGCGTGACCGGTTGTCCGCCTTCCCGTCCGTGGTCCCTTGTTTAGGAACTCAAACTCCACTTTGCCCTTGTCCCCGAGTTTCAGATAGGCTGAGAACGGCCTGTTGTACTTTGACACAAAGTCCTCGATCAGATCTGTCCTGCCTTTCTCGAGCAGATTGCGAGCCATGTCACGGTCGATGGTCTTGCCCGCGTAGACTCGCTTCATTTGAAAGCGACAGTCAGCTGCAGCACACCGATAGTGCTCCGTCGTCTCTACCACCAAACCCTGACACACTGGGCATCGACCCAGTGGCTCCTCATTGACGACAGGTTCGGTCGCTGCAGAACTGCCACCCGATCCCTCAGCGAACTCCCACTCCAGCTTGTTGTCGGGCTTGAGCAAAAGCCGCGCACTGAACTTGAACCCACGCCTGCTCACGAATCCATCGAGCATGTCCGTCCTCTTGTCGGTCATAAGCTGCAAGGCCTCTTCGCGACTGATAGAACGTCTGAGAATCATCTTCGGAATGCTGAACTTGCAGTCGGTCTTCTTGCGGCCGTGGTGTTCGCAGACGTACGATGCCGGGCGCTCAAGCACGTTGCCGCCGCAGATGGGACACACGCCCAGTGGTTCGGCCGACTCGATGCCGATCTGCGTGGGAGCTTCGTACCCCTTGATCTTCTCGATCATCTGCCGTGTGAATCCCTCGATACGTTCCAGGAATTCCACGTTGCCCAATGACCCCTTCTCTATCTTGCGCAGACTCATCTCCCAGTCACCGGTAAGGTCTGGAGCCACAAGATCCGACAAGTGGATCGCCTCAAGGAGGTCAATCAGGTCAATACCACGTCTTGTCGCGACCAGGCTCCGCGCTTTCCGCTCAACAACGCCGGTCCGGATAAGCTTCTCAATGATCTCCGCACGTGTGGCGGGTGTTCCCAAGCCACGTTCCTTCATTGCCTCAGCCAGTTCCTCGTCATCGACCAGCTTGCCCGCCGTCTCCATAGCAGCGATAATCGATGCGTCCGTGAACCGTGGCGGAGCCTTGGTCAGTTTGCGTTCGCTCTCAACCCTGAACGCCTGAACGCTCAGCTTCTCCTTGAGGTCCGGCAAGTCCTTGCTGTCAGCCTCGCGTGGGGCGACCTCCAGCCATCCGGAGGTCTTGACGACTCGTCCGTCACTGCCGAATGTCTCGCCTTCAACGACAGTTTCGACGCGCGTGACCATCAGGACAGCTTCGGGGTAGAACTGTTCGAGAAACCGTCGTACGACCAGGTCATAGACCACGCTCTCGTCATGAGAGAGACTGCTTCGGTCCAGCCGCGTGCCCGTCGGAATGATGGCGTAGTGGTCGCTGACTTTCTCGTCGTTGAACACGAAGGACCGCATCTTCCAGCCCTCGTGCTGCACGTGTTGCACGTACGGGGCGTATTCCCCAATCCCCAGGTCCCCGAGTACCGTGACAACTTCCTTGCGAAGCGCCTTGGGCAGATACTTGCTGTCTGTTCTCGGGTACGTGATGGCGCGCTTCGCTTCGTAAAGAGACTGTGCTGCCCTCAGTGTACGGCTCGCACTCAAGCCGTTCAGGCCATTTGCCTCGCGCTGCAGCAGTCCAAGATCATACAGATAGGGTACCTGCATCCGGTTTTCTTTCTGGGCGACCGACGCGACTACCCCTCTGTGCCCTGAGCACTTCTTGGCGATGGCTTCAGCGGCTTCCTGGTCGGCGAGTCTGCTCTCGGATCCCCGATGCCACAGTCCTGCATAGGTCGGCTCACCATGTGGCACGACCTTGAACTGGGCATCGACCTCGAAATAGGGCATGGGAGTGAATGCCTGGACTTCCTTCTCGCGCTTTGCGATGAGTGCCAGAACTGGTGTCTGCACACGCCCCACCGTAACAAGCGACCCATTTCGCCTCGTCAGTCCCCGGGTGGCGTTGATGCCAACCAGCCAGTCCGCCTCAGAACGCGCCAGTGCCGCCTTCCCCAAATCATCATATGCAGATTCTGGACGGATGTGCTTGAATCCCTCACGGATACTCTCATCAGTGTAGGAGGACAGCCACAGCCGTGACGAAGGCTTCTTCCCTCCTGCCTGCACGTAGATGTTGCGGAAAATCAGCTCCCCCTCGCGACCTGCATCGCAGGCGTTGATGACTTCGTCCACCTCCTTGGAGGCAATGAGCTTCCTGAGGACATTGAAACGGTCCTCGGCTCCCTCAAGAACGGAGAACCTGAACGCCTCAGGGATGATCGGCAAGTACGACAGCAGCCATTGTTTGTACTTCTTGTCGTAGTCCTCGGGCTCTGCCAGTCCAACAAGGTGGCCCACCGCCCATGAGACGATATAGTGTTCGCCCTCGTAATACTCACGGCTCTTCTTGCAGTGATCGATGACACCTGCAAGTTGCTCCGCCACACTCGGCTTCTCTGCTATGACGAGCTTCTTCACGACTACTCCTTGGATGCCACGATGGTAACGGCCCTCATTATACACGCAAACAACCCCGGGCAAGTGTCCGGGGCTTCTCAGTCCACAAGGTCCAGTTGACAGCTACGTCA
>JAPLGJ010000235.1 GCA_026390215.1 Caldisericota bacterium | reverse complement strand
CATGCTCTTGCCGATGAACAGTTCGAGAACGTCCGGTCCCATGATGATCGTAACCTTCTGATCTGCCGCGGTCCAGGCGATGGTCCCGTTCAGCGCCTCGACGACAGCGCGGATAGGCAGGAACGTCCTGCCCTCGACGATGACCGGGACTGTCCCCTGCACATCGATGGACTTGCTCACGCCGTTCACCATCATCGACGGTTTGCCCACTTGCAGGACGATGATGGTCTGCGTCCCGCCGGCCTGCACCCACGCAGGGGATAGCGCGAAGGACAGCGTAAGCAGGATGGCGACGACGATTACTATGGCAACAAAACGCTGTGCATGTCTCATGGCGGCCTCCCGACCCGTGCAGCGACCCCGGCAGTTCACGGAGGCAGCGCTCCACGCATAGTCATATGATAGGGATGTGTCACAGGATGCAACACCAGACATTCTGATTGTCCACACATGTGCTAAGATACCTGCTTAGTACCGTGCATCCGGGAGTGAGAGAGATGGAGTAGTACGACCTCATCGATATCCTTCTCGGTATGGCAGGGTTGACCGCGGCCGCGCGTCTCGGGCGCGGAGACTGAATGACAGGGAGCTGTGTGGGCTGGAGCTATGACCAGAACAGGACGTGGCATCGGGCGAACGTTTTTCAGATGGCAAGAAGCACTCTGCATACCAAGCAGGAAGGGTAAGAGACCATGAGGATTCTTGGCGATTGCATGCTCTGTGACCGGTACGACGTGATTGTCGTCGGTGCAGGCCTTGGCGGTGTGACTGCGGGAAGCCTTCTGGCGAAGCAGGGTTTGTCCGTCCTGATGATCGATCGGCAGGATCGGCCGGGTGGCTCCTGTACGTCGTTCAGGCGCGATGACATCGTGTACGACGTCGGGACTGCGATGATCTACGGGTTCGGCGAGACCGGGTTCAAGCCCTTCCGCTTCATCATGAACCAGCTCGAGGAGCCCATCGACATCGTTGCCCAGCCCACGCTGGCGCGCATGACCATTGAAGGGAAGCAGGTCGTTTTCTGGCCTGACCTGGAGCGGTTCGAGGATGAACTCGGGGAGATGTTTCCCGAGGAACGTCAGGGTATCCGCGACTTCTACCGGGACCTGTATGGCATGTACGAGAACATCGTTCTCCGCAATGAGGTCATCGTGCCACCGTCGGAATTCTCGCCCAGACAGGGCCTGCGGAGTCTGCTCACCAATCCCGTCGCCATGCTGAAGATGCAGAAGTTGCTCACCGTCAGTGTCCAGTCGTTGCTGGACAAGTACTTCCATACCAAGCCCATCATCGACTTCTTCGACAAGCTGTGTTCGGCCTACGACTACTGCACCGCCGCCGAGACACCCGCCGTCCTCGCAGCCACCATGTTCCTCGACAACCACGTGGGCGGCGTCTACTACCCCGCAGGTGGAGCTCAGAACCTGGCCAATACCATGGAGAAGGCCTTTGAGCGCGATGGCGGCCAGATGCTGTATCGACAGGAAGTCGACGAGATCCTCATCCATGGAGACACGGCATATGGCGTCCGGCTCAAAGACGGGACCGGGATCCACGCCGACCGCATCATTGCGGACGCCACCGTCTGGAACATCTATGGCAAGCTCGTAAGGCCTGAGCACATCGACCCCCAGCGGCTTTCCTGGGTCAAGTCACTCGTTTCGACCTACCCCAGCATGACGATGTACATGCTTGTCGACGCCGGGGGCCTGCCCGCGGACACGTTTCCATGGGAGATCTTCATCGAGAACCGGGCAGTTATCGACTCATCAGACCTGACACTGTACACGAACTCACTCGTCGACCGCACGCTCGCGCCGGAAGGCCAGCTGGTCGTCATGGCCATCGCGCCCAACATGCTGCCGTGGCCCTCACCGGACAGTCCAGACTACCGTTCGGAGGCCTACGAACGGCAGAAGAGTCAGGAGGCCGATCGGATGCTGGCACAGATCGAGGCACATTTCCCCGGCTTCCGGAGCCACATCCGCACACTCATCGTGGCGACACCCACGACCATCGAACGCTACCTGCTCAAGAATGGCGGCGCAGTCGGCGGCCCGAAAAACATGCTAGGACAGCAAATGCTCAAACGCCTGCATGCCCGCAGCGAATGGAAGAATTTGTACTTCTGCGGCGATTCGACCGTCATGGGTACGGGAGCACCGGCCACTGCCGTCTCCGGCGTCGGAGCAGCCAATATGGTTCTGCGCGACCTGCACCGCGCAGAGTACGACCGGCGCAGGTTCCCGCGGCAGTACATCCATTTCGTGACATTGCCCTACGACCATCCGAAGTACCGATCCGGCGAGCCAATCGGGGCCGACACCGCTCCGCTGGCAGCCCGTCAGTGTCAGTGGTGTGAGAAGCCCGACTGTGTCGCTGCGTGTCCAGCCCACGTGGACATCCCAGGCTTCCTGCGGCGAATGGAGATTGGCAACATGATGGGCGCCGCGCGTGTCATCCGCCAGACCAACCCTCTCGCCGAGGTTTGTGGAACGGTCTGCGGCCCTGACGCACCCTGCCAGCACGCCTGCTATCGTATCTCCTTCACGGGGAAACCCGTCCTCATCACGGAGCTCCAGCGCTGGGTCTGCCAGACGGCCGGTTCGAAGGGCTGGCCCCGGAGCGACGCCCTCCCTAATGGACACCGCGTTGCCGTCCTCGGTGGAGGGCCAGCAGCTCTCACGGCTGGGTACTTCCTGGCGTTCTGTGGAACGGAGGTCGACGTGTTTGCTCCTGAGGACCGACCCGGCGCAAGGCTGGCAGAGGTGGCCCTGCCCGAGGGGGCACTCGAACGTGACCTTGCGGGGATGATGCTACCCCGTATCCACTTTCATGGCGGTACTCATGTGCACACGGCACAGGACCTGGAGGCCCTCGCCAGTCACCACGACGCCGTGTATGTCGCTGGGACCCCATGGGCCGCGCTGAAGAGTGAGATCATGGCCGGTCATCCGGGATGGACCTTGACCCCAGAGTTCAGGGAGGGCGTCGCCACGGTCGTCGAAGCTGTCGCCGCAGGGCGTCGTGCAGCCGCTGAGATCCAGAAGACACTGGCC
>JAPLGJ010000070.1 GCA_026390215.1 Caldisericota bacterium | reverse complement strand
CTTGCGCTGGCACTGGCCGTCAAGGACCTGCTGTCGACGAGCGTCGATCTGGACAGCTTCTTCATCGACGAGGGCTTCGGAACGCTGGACGAGACGACTGTCCAGGGCGTCGCCGACGTCCTGGAGTCCCTGCGCCGGGACGGCTCCCTCGTCGGCATCATCACTCACCGGGCGGACCTTGTGGAGCGCTTCGAGTCAGTCCTCGAGGTGAGGAATCAGAATGGCTCGGCGCATATCGCGCGCCGGGAGATGGCATGATGCCCCCGATCCCTTTGGTCCAAGGCGAGGGGCGCTTCCACATCCGTCCCGACTACTGGCAGAGCGTCTACACCGGTTCCACGGAGGTCACATTGGCCGATCAGAAACGTTCCTATGAGGTCGTGCCTACCACCGAGTGCCGCGACCTCGACCACTGGGCAGCCGTGCAGGTACCCGACACGGCGTTCGCGGAAGTCGAGACCGTTCGCGTCGCGTTCGTCGACGGCGTGCGCCGTATCGACATGCACGGCATCATCGACGGCAACCCTCCGTACTATGGCGTCTTCGGTTCCGTGGCCGCTGGCTGCATGCAGATGTCCGGCTCTCGCGCCCACGACGTCACCCAGGCACTATGCGACGAGGCGGTGCGTCACTACTTCGTCACCAACGCGCCTGATCCCGACATGAAGACACTTAAGCTGGCAAGCGACGCATCGTGCCCGTTCGACGTGGAGTATGAGATTCGCACCGCCGCCAGCCATGAGCCGGGCGACTTCGGTCAGGAGCTCAACAACCTCATGCAGGAGCTGGAACACGATGTCGCCCAGAAGCAAGTGGATCGCCCGGACGTGCAGGCAGTCGTGACCGACGGCCCCATCCCGTACGAACACCGCCTGGCAGCCGGTACCAGCAAGCTGGCAGGCATCATCAAGAACGTTCAGGAGGCCTACCTCCAGCGTGAGCAGTTTGCGACGGTGCTCTCGCTCAGGGCCGCCGAACGCACACCGATCTTCGAGATCCGCTATCCGGAAAGCCACGGCAGCAGCAAGATGAGCTTCTTCCTGCGCCTTCGAGCGGTGACGCCCTTCGCCAGCCAGATGGCCAACCTGGTCCGCATCGAGCTCCCCGTCATGGGGCTCACTGAGGCAATCCACCTGGCCAATCTCGCCTCCGCTATCGCGGTACACTACTCCAGCAACTTGTGGGGTGACACCAGGGCGCCGCAGAACCTCTATCCCGTGGGAGCGCTCGAGACGGCACTGAAGAACCGGCTTGGGGACCAGCGCTTTCTGCGCAGCGTCATCATGCGGACACTCGCCGCCGACGAAACACCGGCACCAAAGCCAGCCCAGGCTCCTCCACGCGAGTCATAAGATGCCCGAAGTCGTCTCAGGTGGACGACAAACGCGCCCTTACTGGACGATAGGGAAGTCGGGAAACTGCACTCCTCCTTCCTCTTCCTCGCTGATGGAAGCCTTTCCGGCTGTCCTGTCGCTAGTCGACAACTTCCGCGTGGTGCCCGTCGAGGGTCACAATGGGGCCCCCAGCCTCGCCGCACCTTGTCAGCACGCGCCTCGTCATCCAGGAACCGACGACATCGAACAGGAGCACTGCCACCACGACGGTCATGCTGATGTACGTGAGGTTCGGGAACAGGCTGGTGACGACCAGCGCATGCCCTATGGCGAGACCTGCCTGCGGCAGCATGGACAGTCCAAGATTGCGGCGCACGCTCCTCGGAGCCCTGATGATCCATCCTCCGATGCCTGATCCTCCAATCTTGCCGACCGCACGCAGCAGGATGTAGACCAGCACCACGGGCCATGCACTGCTCAGCAGTCTGAAGTCCGTCGTCGCCCCGGCAAGGAAGAAGAACAAGAGCAGCAGCGGGCTCGACCAGTGATCCACATCCTCGAACACACGGTCAGCGGAAGGTGCGACATTGGCGAAGACCGCCCCCAGAACCAGGGAGGCCAACAGCGGTGACAGCTCCCACACACGGCTGAGGCCTACTGTCAACAGAACCATGCCGATGCCCAGTACTCGGACTTCGTTGCGCGAGCGCAACAGGCGAGCGGCCAGGCCGAAGACAAGACCTGCGCCCGTGCCAAGTGCGAAAGACAGACCGAGTTCCCGCAGGGACGTCGTCAGGATTCCCCACCCAGGGGCAACACTGCCACCCATCATTGCCCTCGCGACGACGACACTGATGTCGAAGACGACGATGCCAACTGCATCATCGAATGTCACTGCCATGGCGAGCGTGTCCGTGACGGGGCCGTGTGCCTTGAGCCGCTTGATGACCTCGAACGTGGCTGCAGGAGCGGTGGCAGTCGCCGTCGCCGCCAGGAGCAGGGCTTCGGGCACGAGGTGCTCAAGTCGGAAGAGACCCAGCGTCCCCAGTGTGACGATACCGGCGAGCACGACGGCGAATGTCAGGAGCGCCTGCACGGTGGCAAGGACCGGCCCCCGCACGCCCATACGGCGGATGCCCATGGCCGTGAAGTCCTCGCCAATAAGAAACGTCACGAAGCCAAGAGCGGCTCCACTCAGGGCATCGAACCCGGCGATCAGTGTCGGCTGAATGACGCGTTGCAGCGTCAGCCCCGCCAGGATTCCTGCAATGATGTATCCAAGCACCCGGGTGACACCAGCGCGGCTCAGGAGCCAGGCAAAGACGACCGAGATGGCGATGATGAGCCCGAGGTCGAGCAGAATATCCATCAGGCCTGTTCTCCACTGCCGGGCATTGCCGGCGCCAGCCCGTACACCTCAGCCAGGGGGACAACAAACATGATCCCCGTATCCCGCTCCTCGATGTTGCCGACGACGTCCAGGATCAGGCGCTTCGCCTTCTCCAGTGTCTCAGGCGTCATGATCACCGAGAACAGGGTGTAGCGCACGGCAGATGAACCGCCGGCGAGGACGCGCGTCAGGTTCGTAAACATGGGGACGTCACCATCTGCCAGACTCCCGATTCCGCGCGACTCGATGACGGTGGCGCCACGAACGTCGATGAGGGGAAATTCCCGGAGTATCCGACGCACTTTCTCCTCGTCGGCAAGCACAGCTACGAGCGCATACATGTCAGCCGCCTTTCACCATCTGTCAGATTCGCCGGTCAACAACCGGGTTGCAGTCACGACCATCGTACGCCGTTCGCCGCGCGGCACAACTGCGAAACCCAGCTTACTGCCACGTCAGCAAACTGGTGGACGGCCACACTCCTGGATGAGTCCCTGCGCTCGTGCTACCGAGCAGGAGGACGCCGGCGCTTTCTGAGCGTCAGGACGACTGCCAGTGCTGCCGCAGCCATGACGGCCAGTGCTGCCAAGCCGCCAAGAACCAAGGCCAGAGGCAGACGTGCTGACTGCTCTCCGTCTCCCGTGCCCTCTTGACCGCCTGGAACCCCAGGAATCACGGCCTGGAGCGGTTCCGACATGGGTCCTTCGGTATCGGCAGAAGTCAGCGCCGTCGCAGCATACAGGTACGTCGCACCGGGCTGGACCTCCTTGTCGACATATGCGCCCGTTCCAGCCTTCACCGTACCCATGCGGTAATAGACAATGCCTGTTGCAGGCTCTGCTCGCCAGAGGACGAACGACGTCGGCTGGCCACCGCCTGTCCCGGCCTCCAGCCCCAGCTGCACTTCTGCCGTACTCACGCTATCGAGCCGCAGCACTGGAGGCGCGGGCGCCTGCCGCACTTCGAGGCTGAACGTTGCACTGCCCTTGTTCCCGGTACCGTCGCTCGCCTGGACGGTCAGGACATGGCTGCCGTCCGCAAGGGGATCGTCCACGGTGAGTGTCCCCTGCAGGGCAGCCACGGACCAGTCTGCCTGGACTGGGTTGCCGTCGATCGCAGCCGTGAACGTCGCCGGCACGATGCCGGCCCCCTGGTCGCGGCACGCCACGACCAGTTGTGGCAGGAGGGTGGTCACGACCGACGGCGTCCCGGAGGGCAGCAACAGCTCGAATGCTGGAGGTTGCGTGTCGGATCCGATACAGTAGCCACCCAGCTGAGTGATCTGGGCAGTCAGCTTCCTTGTCGCCTGATCGTGCGTTGCGGAAACCGGCCTCCAGCTCCGTGTCCGCAGGTCATAGTGGTAAATCCCGAAGGTCCCGGGGTCACGCACGCCGGCAGCCGCAGGAGTGTAGTTCAGTGTCAGCGATGCCGGCTTCGACAGGGTGCCGTTCTCTGGCTGGAGAACATAGATGCCACCCACAGAGAAGCCTGTCCCGTCCGACGGAGCCGCAATCTGCGTCACTCGCTTGGTCGACGTAGCAGCAACGGGGACTGCCCACACACCGGGCATCGCGCCAAGTGGTGACAGCAGAATGCTGGTACCCTTCTCAAAGACAGTCGTCGCCCCGCCAAGCACTTTCCCACCGACGTTGGCACCAGTCGACAGGATGGTGTTTCCGGCTGAGGAGAGCAGGCCCGTCGCGATGTCCCATATCTTCGACAAGATGTCTCCGACAACTTTCAGCAATTCGACCACGACGCTTCCCAGCGTGTCCACCTGAGCACTGAACAGGTTCGTCGGATACGACTCCAGCTTGACCATGCGACCGACCCGCAGTTCCTTGTCGACAGGAACGAACACCCCACGCTCGACCGGGCACGACTGATAGCGGCCCCAGGTCGGCTTGATGGCCAGGTCGACTTCGTTGCCGAGGATGTTGACGCCCAATCCGACCTCAATACTGGTCGGGTTCTTGTCCTGGGTGACGACATGCTCGTACGGAATGGCAATCGACGAAGCAGCATTCACGATACCCTGGAGGATCTGCCCGCAGAACTCCTTGCTGATAACGATTCGCTTGTCGCTCGATGCCGCGACGGTTGGAGCCAGAGCCATGAGCTGCCCAATAGCAGCGTTCGCTGCAGCACCTAGTACGGAGCGGTCCACGGTGAGCTTTGTTTCCTGCGATTCACCCCGGTCGTCGGGTGGCACGGACATGGTCACGACGAACCGCTCGAATGACGTATTCAAAGGATCTACCACGACTTCTGCCGAGACAGCGTCTGCGCCGGACCATCCAAGCACCGAATAGCCAAGCGCTTCCACCACCGAGAAGGAGACGCTCACCTGGACCCCCGCCTTGCCGCTCAGCTCACCAGCTCCCGGATATCCCGTGACAGAGAGGAGAAACTTCTCACCAACCCCGGCTTTGCCAATGCTCACACCGCTGACGCTGTTCACGGTCGAGGCGCCGCTGGATCCTTTCTTGTCACTCTTGGCGAGTTCGAGCGCCACCCCTGCCACTTCCCCAGATATGCCAACGGACAGCCCGCCGGTGATGTGCTCCATCTCAACATCACTGGACAGTGCTGCGGCAATGGCACTCTGGGCTACTCCCATGATCGTGGTGACACCGGCGCTGGTAACCTGGCTCACGCCACACAGCAGGGCAAGCGCCGCCATCAGCTTGTCCGTTATGGAACACTCCGATGGCTTGTTGAACAGGGTGGCGAAGTCGATGAACGTGCCGACCGTCGCCTTGGAGGACGCGTCCGCCGCCTTGGCCTGCACGGTGCCGAGACGTACCTTGCCTAGGTCCCCCTGCACGCCGATTGCGGCCTCGGCAGACATGCTGTCGGTCACAGACATCGACCCGTTTCCGTCCCAGGCGGGATCAGCAGCAGTCCTGGTGACAACCATACCCCCACCTTGCTGGACAGCCCCAAAAACACCGGCGCCGATACCGAGCCCTGCCTTCCCCGCAATAGCGTTTCCCATCATCCAGTTCGTCGACCACGAGAGCGGCAGGACATCGGTGGCAAAGTCGGGCCTGCTCGACAGAACGCTGCGGAGCCCATTCACGCGGACGCGGTCGATGGTGAGGGTCTTGTCCCAGTGCTGCGGTTCCTCATTGCGTGGCACGGTGAAGCTGAAGACGATCTCCCCGTGCTCGTCCGACGTAGCCGTCACCGTCGTACTGGAGAACGGGTTGTAGTAGCGGAGCTCGGCCCCTTTGACCGTCTTGCCTTCGGCGTCCAGCACGGTGTAGTACCGGTACATCATACCACCCTGCATGATGGATGAAGGAGTCGCCGGGTCGGCGGGGTACAGTGGCACCAGCGTAAGCATCGCGAGAGCCGTCCCCTCGACCTCGGTGCCGTTCAGTCCGGCGTCAGTTGGCTCCACGTTAATGTCCTCGCTTTCGCACTCGATTGCCCCGGAGGTCCTCGTGGACGCAGCGGCAGTGACCGTCGGGTGCTCGATCCGCACAAGCTTGCTGTTGCCGATGTCGACCTGGGTCAGGTAATTGCCCAGCTTCCCCGCCGTACCGTCGGGCCCCATGCGAATGATGAAAGCATCCCAATTTGTGGTCTTCTCACGGTGACTCGTCGCTGCCCAGGCCAGACCTCCATCATCCATTGCAGCGACAGCTCCGGGGTGGCCTGCCGCCGCAAAGACCGCTCGGTCGACCGTGGACATCCACGCGACGCCTCCCCCGGCCGTCAGCTTCATCGCGAGACCATCATATCCGAAGTCGTCATGCTCACTGAACTCAGTTGTGGCACCCACGGCAACGATGCTTCCATCCGGGGCCACATCGATGCCCCAAAGGCCGGCGTCGGCACTGCCACTCCGCAGCCCGCCCACCCATGTCGTCCACTGCACGCCGCCGGCAGAGTCCAGCTTGATGACGTTCGTCCCAAAGCAGCCTTTTGAGTAGCGCCATTGACAAAGGACAGGACCGGTGGACGTCATGGCCATGCTCATCGTCTGGCCGTACGAGGACTTCGGCGTCGTCGTGTCTTCATAGGCAAGTGAGCGCTGGACCTTGCCATCCGCACTCAGCCACATCAACTCAGGTGTGTGCGTCCCGTTCGTCAGGACCGACGACGTCGCGCCAAGGAGAAACCCCCCGTTGGACAGGGCGAATACGCGGGCTCCAAAGCTGTTCTGCAGTGCGTAAGACTTGGTCCAGAGGACGGTACCGTCAGACTTCAGCCGGCACAGGAAGACGACAGAGTTGTACGTTTCCCCGCAGACGGCAAGGCCACCGTCCGCAAGCTGCACTGCATCGGTAAAGGTGGTCACACGCAGTGCGTCGGACGGCGTATAGACCTTGTAGTTGTGCGCCCACCGGACAGTCCCGGAGTCATTGAGCCGCACCAGCTCTTCCCCCCGAAAGACGAGCATGCCGCTCGGTGTGCACGCGATTGCCCTCACCATCTCTTCTGCATTGTTGGCACCGATTCCGTACGTGTTGCTCCAGCGTATCTCACCCTCCGGGCTCAGACGTGTCACGACCAGGCTGCCTTCAAGCGTCCCGGTGAAAACGATGTCGCCACCGGGCATCCGCAGTGCTCCTTGACCGAATGTTCCACCATCGCCACGGTATGTCCGTGCCCAAGTCGACGCGGCGTCCAGCCGGGAAACAGGTGGCACTGCAGCAGCAGTCAGAACGAGAACCAGCAGCATGCAGACAATTCTGCGCCAAGTCAGGTTCCAGCGTGCGGAACAAGTTCGCGGTGTTGCAGTCCTCAGGCTACACATACTCCACCCCCTGCACCGATCTCGACGCTCAGACGCTGCCTCGTATTGCCAGCATGCTAGCAAGAATGCCGGGGCGATGCAAGCGGCGCGTGACGCCGGCGCGTCGCGCGCTATACTGACGTGACCCTACACTTGGAGGAGAGATGACGTACCCACATCAGTTGAGCGTTCGCAGCATGCATGAACTGAGCGGTGCCTGGCTCCCGGCGCTCCCGTGAAGCCCACAGCACTGCACATCACTGCACAGCAAGCGGCCGGTTTCGCGCTGGCACGGGGTGGCATCTCGCAGCCGTTCGACGAGCCGCTTGCGGCCGTCCG
>JAPLGJ010000083.1 GCA_026390215.1 Caldisericota bacterium | reverse complement strand
TCCGAAGGCGTTCACCGGGCAGAGTTTCGTGGACATGAAGGGGGACTCCTGCATCATCCCGCCGAACTCCTTCGCGCTCGCACGCAGTCTCGAGTACTTCCGGATTCCTCGGGACGTCTTGTGCCTTGTCATTGGCAAGAGCACGTATGCCAGGGCAGGAATCATCGTAAACGTAACCCCCCTGGAGCCGCAATGGGAGGGATTTGTCACTATCGAGATCAGTAACACCACGCCTCTCCCCGTCAAGGTCTATGCCAACGAGGGGATTGCCCAGGTTCTCTTCATGGGAGCCGATGGTATGTGCGGCGTCTCCTACAAGGACAAGAAGGGAAAGTACCAGAACCAGACAGGTATCTGGTTGCCGAGGGTTGAGTAGCCATGAGGGAAATCGCGCGGAAGCTCGGCGTCTCTACAAGCACGGTGTCGCGGGCGTTTTCGAAACCAGAGATGGTGCGGCCGGAACTGCGTGAGCGTATTCTGAAGATGGCGAGGGAGTTGGACTACAAACCCAATCGTATTGCACGCGCTATGGTGCTTGGCCAATCCGATCTCATTGGACTTGTGGTTCCTGACATTACCAACCCATTCTTTCCAACTATCGTGCGCGGCGTCGAGGATGAAGCGCGCAAGCATGGCCTGAACCTTATCGTCTGCAACAGCGACGGTCATGTGGCCAAGGAGAAACAGTACCTGCATTCTCTACATGATCTGACTGTTGCGGGAATCATTGTGGCCAGCGCTTCCCGAAGAGATGCGTATGTGGCAGAGCTGGCGGCAGATGTTCCGGTTGTTGTCATGGACCGTAGACTCTCCGGTTCCCTGGTTTCACAGGTGAACGCCGACAACTACGGTGGGAGCAAGTCTGTGGTCGACTACCTGACGGGGCTGGGGCACCGCAGACTGCTCTATCTTTTGGGCCCTCCAATGATCTCTACAGCTGGGGACAGGCTCCGAGGGTTTCGTGACCAGTGCCGTCTGCACGGTATCGAGTTCGATGTGGTGCGAGCGGGTTTCGGGATCGACGACGGCTACCGAGCAATGAAGCAGGCCTGGCCGATGATAGACGGAACGACGGGTGTTGTCTGTGCCAATGACTTGTGTGCGTTTGGCGCTCTGGCGAGACTGGCCGAATTGGGTATCCCGGTGCCAGAAAGGATATCGGTGACTGGTTTTGACGACATCGCGTTTGCGAGGATCTTCAGTCCGTCGCTCACGACGGTACGACAGCCCGCCTATGAGATGGGACGACTGGCAGTGAGAGCGATCCTCGACATGAGACGCGGTCATGCGTCACATCAGCTGGTGGTTCTCCCGACGGAGCTTGTGGTCCGGGATTCTACGGCTCTCCGGAATGCTTCTGTGGAACTGTCTTCAGGAGGTGCCTTGTAGTCATGGTCATATCATTCGGCAGCATCAACATGGACCTCGTTGTCCGCTGTGACCGTGCGCCGGACCAGGGGGAGACCATCGTCTCTACTGGATGGCTCACGAACCCAGGTGGCAAAGGCGCGAACCAGGCGGTGCAGGCTGCCCGACTGAGAGCGGAGACTGTCCTGGTAGGGCGGGTGGGATCAGACGCCTTTGGGCGGGACGTGATGAATGGGTTGTCGGCCTACGGAGTGGACGTTGGTCGCGTCATGGTGGACCCCGTCTTGCCGACGGGGGTTGCGTGCATCCTGGTAGAAAGAGGGGGCGAGAATCGCATTGTGGTCGTCCCGGGCGCGAACGGTGCCGTCGGCGCTGCAGAACTGAAGACGCTGGACAGTTTGCTGCAGCCTGGAGTCGTTCTCCTGCTGCAGTGCGAGATTCCGTTTGGGATCGTTCGGGAGGCTGCTCGCGTGGCGCACCTGAGAGGAGCTACCGTCATCCTCGATCCTTCGCCCTGGGGGTCTCTCATATTGACGCCGGGAGTATTCGCCGATGTGGACTACCTCATGCCAAACGAGGGTGAGGCCCGAGCGCTTGCGGGAACCACCGATCTCAACAAGGCCGCAGCGGTCCTGCTTGGCTTGGGGGCACGGACCGTCGTCGTGAAGCGCGGAGAAAAGGGTGTATTCGCGGTTGGCGCGTTCGAGAGCCCCGACGTGCCCGCATTTTCGGTGCCATCGGTCGATACGACGGCTGCGGGCGATTCGTTCCAGGGAGCATTTGCCGCGTCGCTGGACCTGGGGTTTGACCTCGACACGGCGCTCTGCCGGGCGATGGCGGCGGGAGCGCTTACGGTAACGCGACCGGGTGCTCAGCAATCGATGCCGGATGAAGCAGAAGTCACTGAGTTTCTTGAGGCAAGGCTGCGCACGGGAGAGTATTCCCCGAAGCAGCAGATCTGAAGGACAAAGGAGAAGAATCGACATGAAGAGAATACTGTGTACACTGCTCGCGCTTATGATGATTACCGTGTCATTTGCCGGCTGCAAGCCGACCGTGACTGGTCCCAAGACCGACAAGCTCGTCTACCTCATCAATGGAGCTCTCGGCGATAATGCGTTCTACGATTCCGGCCAGAAAGGGATCGACAACATCAAGGCACAGTATGGTGTGGAGACGAGGACGATTGAGTGCAACTTCGACCCAGGCAAGTACGAGCCCGGGCTGGAAGCAGCCACACAGTACAGCGATGTCGTGTTCGTCATTTCGTATGCGTTCGAGGATGCCCTGAAGGCGATGGCAGACAAGTATCCGGACAAGATCTTCGTCAATATCGACACGATTGTGCAGAACAGCAAGAGCACCATAACGTCCATCAAGTACATCGAAGAAGAGAGTGCGTTCCTGGCGGGTGTTTGTGCCGGTCTTACGACCACAGACATGAGCATCAAGAACATCAACACCGACAAGGTCGTCGGCGTGGTCGCTGCGGCGGATGATCCCGTCGTGATGGCTTTTGTAAAGGCCTATGAGGATGGTGTCCACTACATCGACAAGACCATCAAGGTCGAGCGCGTCGTGCTCGCTGGCATCTGGGACGACCCGGCCAAAGGCAAGCAGGCCGCTCTCAGCCTCTATGACAAGAAGTGCGATGTCGTGTTCCAGGTTGCCGCCGCCAC
>JAPLGJ010000124.1 GCA_026390215.1 Caldisericota bacterium | reverse complement strand
ACGCCTGCCTTGATGCAGTCGAGACCCAGCTGCTGTGCTCCACGCAGGTTTGTATAGACCTCCAGGACGTCGGCAGGCTGTTCGCCGAGCGCCACGGTCCTGGTGCAATCGCTCATGTACCCCTCGTAGCTGACCCCGAAGTCGATGACGATGACCTCGCCGCTCTGGATGACCTTGCTGGAAGCGACCCCGTGCGGGAGTGCCCCGCGAGTGCCCGATCCTACGATTGTCGGAAAACTCGTGCCTTGGGCGCCCGCCTTGCGCATTTCAAATTCCAGCAGAGCGGCTACCTCGTTTTCGGTCATGCCTGCCTTCAGCTGGCCGATCATCGCGTTGAACGCCTTGTCCGCGACACGCCCCGCAGCGCGCATCATGTCCAGCTCGCGGCTGTCCTTGACGATGCGCATGCCTTCGACCACGCCCTCGGTCGGTACCATGGTCACCGAGGGAAACGCGGCGCGCATCTGTTCCGCCTGGGCGAAGAAAACGCGTTCCTTCTCGAACCCGAGCCAATGGGAATGGCCCGCGACGAGCAGGTTCGCGATCCATCTGCTGAAGTGCCCCGTGTATTCGATGATGTCCATCCATGGGCACTCTTCACGCGCCTGGGTGGTGAACCGTCCGTCGACGACAAGGTGCATGGCACCCTGAAGTGCGAGGAGGTACCCCTCTTCGCCCGTGAAACCGGTCAAATACCGCATGCTGGGAGCTGCAAGCGTGAAGAAGGCGTCCACGTTCGCGCCCGACACGCGCTCTTGCAGCAGTTCAACCCTGTGTTCGTAGTACGAGTTTTCCATCCTGCGTGTCCTTGAAACCTGTGTCTATTCGAATGGATTGGTCTTGCCCGTCTCGCCGGGGATCGGCTGAGTGGCCACGGTCAGGAACGTCTTCCTCGTCTTGAGCTCGGTGTTGACGACATCCAGGTTCACGTGCTGAGCCACCTGGAATACCTGAGGCGGTGGAGGGGCAATATCCGTCAGCCCCATGCGAGGCAGGAAGTAGAAATTCCAGACGGAGAAACTGGCCAGCAGGACCACGATGAAGATCCAGGTCCCTGCAGAAATCTTGACTCTGGGCTGCTTCCGCGGACGCGGCGCGACCTTCTTACCTGCCGGAACCGTCTGAACCTTGGTCTTTGCTACTGCTTTCTGTGCCATCACACGCCTCCTATTGCAGCTCTTCCGGCTGAGGAGCCGGCGCTACAGGAGCCGGCGCACCGACGATCGTCGCGTCAGGGCTCAGGACCATCCACGCCGTCATGGAGCAGGTATACGGGTTACCCTGACCGGCCAGCGCGAGGGTGCCGTGCGAGACCGTCAGATTCGAGGAGACCATGACATACTTGAACTTCGTGCGGAACGTTTCCTCAAACCGTCGCATGGTCGCGTAATCCTTGGCCGTGAAGTTCATCGTGACACCGACGGTCTTGGCAAGCTTCACCTCCGCCGGCTGAGCGGCAGCGCCACCCTGACCCATGGAGGCATCCGAAACCTGGATGCTGGTATACGTGATGCCGCTGGCCTTGCCCACCGCCTGAAGGTCGAGCAGGAAGCGTGTGTGCTCACGCTGGTCGAACAGCACGGGCGTGACCTGTGCAAGCTGGTCAATCCACACCGAATAGGACTCGTTCTGCCTCACGAATGCGTCGTGCAGCCGCTCGACCTCCTTGAGCGTGACACGCTTCGCTTCAGCCTGTGTGACCTGATCGCGCAGGTCCCGGAGCTGGACCAGTTGAGGGCTGAGCCCATAGCGGTAGTAGAAGAAGCAAATGATGCCGAGCAGAAGGATCACGACGACAAGTTTGATTGGAATGTTCCTACCCATTCTTGCCTCCCCCCACCCATGTCAACGTCAAGTTCATGGTGGCTTTTGCCTGTAGCCCCTGGACCAGCGTGCCAGTGGCATACGGAATCTGGTAGCCGTCGATGTGCACGTCCTTGAACTTCGGGTCGGCGCCGAGTGCATTGAAGAAGCGCACCAAATCGACAAACTGACTGCTGTTGACCGAAACTGCGACGGTCCCGGGAATGGCCGTGATGTCCGTCTCTGTCACGATACATGCCTTGGGAAGGTCCTTCGCAAGGTCATCCAGGATCTGGTTCGTATTGACCTGCAGCTGCACGGCCGTGGCGAGGTTCGTCTCCATGGCCAGCGAGCGCTGGGCGAGCGATCTGTTGAGGTCGAGCAGTTTCTGCTCGCCGCCCAGGGCGGCAATCTGCGCATTGAGATCGGCCAGATCATTTGTCGTCTGCATGACGGTCCACCTGGCATAGCCATAGGATGCGGCGAGCACGAGCATGACGGCAACCACGACAAAGATGAGCATCTTGTCCTCGTGATTGAGGCGTGTCTGTCTCCGCCTCCGTGCGTGTGGAACAAGATTGATGGTTATCATTAGAGTCCCTCCGAACCAGGGCGATACGTCAGAAGGCTTTCGCCGACTGAAACAGGCTTGGCCTGGTGCCGCCCGGAGCGCTTTCTGACGGCCGCCGCCTCAAACTCACGAAGCGAAAGGCCGGTAGCCACGCTGAACATGGGAGCCATCTCATTGAGATAGGATTCGGCAAACATGCTCGGGTCGTACTTGGCAACGTCCAGCAGAAGACGGTTCAACTCGACCGTGAAACCGGTCGACAATTCGACATAGTCGGCGACGCCCTTGAGGTTGGCCGTACCGCCTGACAGGATCAGGTGCAGGGGGCGGTCGCTTTCGAAGCGTGTCGTATAGTAGTTGAGGGACCGACGGATCTCGAGGACCAGTTCGTCGATGATGGGCAGGGCTGCCGACGTGGCGCGTTCCGCCTCGGAGCCGGCTGCAAGATTGGCATCCGGGTCAACGTTGACGGTCTCCTGCTTCAGCTCTTCTGCACGTTCCGTATTGATGCCCAGAGCTGACGCGATCGCCTGCGAAATCCGCGCTCCTCCGAACGGGATCATGCGCGTGAGCCGGATCATGGACTGGTCCGCAACGTTGATGGACGTGATCGTCGACCCGATGTTGACCATGACGATC
>JAPLGJ010000015.1 GCA_026390215.1 Caldisericota bacterium | reverse complement strand
GTGAACGGGCGACGATGGCAAGTGCCTGGGCCATGTTCACGGGTTCCTCCGGCTTGAACTGTCCTCCGGGGTAGCCGGTCAGCCATCCCCTGCGGACAGCCGCGGCAACGTAGCCTGCCGCCCAGTAGTCGGACGCGACATCCTTGAAGGGATCGGAGATTGCGGTGTCGGGCTCGACGCCAAGGGCACTGCAGACAAGCTTGGCATACTCTGCCCGTGTGACCGCGTTGTCCGGATGGAACTTGCCGTCCTCGTACCCGGTGATCAAACCCCGGGCACTCAGGTCTGCCACGGCGGTGAAGGCCCACGATGTGGTAGGGACATCCCTAAAGCGGACTCCCGCGGCGATGACCTGCGGCACGATCTGGCGCACACGCATGATGGCATAGGCGGCCTTGCCGAGGTCGTACTGCATGGAGAGGACCCCCGCGACATTCAGCTTGTAGTCGATCCAGGGTGTGAACCCGTAGGTACCAGGGCAGGAGGCGATCAGGAGGGTTCCTGTGACAAGGTCGGTTTCTTCCCGCCACATGCCCAGCCCCGGACGGACGCCGCTCGTCGAGGGGAGAAGCGAAGTGACCGTGGTGTAGGGAGTTGAGAAGATGGTGGAGGAGTGGGTCTGGTCCTGCTCCATCTGGGAGACAGCTTCCTTTGAGAGGATACGCTTGCCGGACCACACGCCGTCCTGCAGGAGCATCGTCAGGAAGCGGGCGTAGTCCTCTGCCGTCGAACGTGCGCCACCCGCCACATCTGGATTCCGGTTGAAGCCCATCAAGTCGAAGGTAGTGCTCGCCATGCCAAGAGGTCCGGCAAGACGGACACGGAAGAACTCCTGCCATGTCATCCCGCTGATGACCTCGCAGACACGGGCTCCGACCTGAATGGAAACAGACCCATCACTCACAGCTGTTCCGGGCAGAGAGGACACGGGTCCGGCGGCAATGCGCCTGACGCACTCTTCCAGCGTCAGTGTCCGGTCACTGATCGAGGCGTCCGTCGCAGGCAGTCCAGAATCATGCGACCAAAGCTGCCGTATTGTGATGTCAGCCTTGTCGCCGGTGAACTCGGGAAGGTACGTCGCAATGGGGTCGTCCAGCGCCAGCATGCCCTCGTCCACCAGAGTCATCATTGCAGCAGCAGCCAGCCAGCGTGAAGCAGAGCCGACATTCACGACTGTTCCGGGGCCGAACTTGGTATAGCCGACACTCTCGATGACCTTCCCATCCTTCACGACAATCAGGGCCATGCCGCCCGCGGCGGGAGCAGCCGAGCTCAGGAAGTGGTTGATCTCCGTCATGTCGTAGGACCCAAGGGCGATGACCTGGTGTCCCGGAGCCGCACACCCGCTTGCGCTCGTCAGTACCATCAGAACGAGCAGGTCGGCGACCAGACGCAACACCGAGCTGCTCACACGGTACAGGGGGTCCTGATGCGTCACAACCGGCGCTGACTGGCGAACCGGTGCAGGTTCGCGACACTCCCCAGGATGATGAGGCGATCGGCCGGCTCGAGGACGTCGTCAGAGTGAAGCGTGACAAGGATCTCTCCTCCACGCCGGATGCCGACCACGTTGATCTCAAAGCGGGCGCGGTAATCGAGGTCCCGGAGTGTTTTGCCCTCTGCGCCATGAGGAATCGGGAACTCGAGGATATCGTAGTCGGGAGACGACTCCAGGAAATCGTAGAGGCTGGAAAGACTGAGCCTGTTGGCAAGGCGAATGGCCATATCATGTTCAGGAAAGACGACTTGGTCGGCGCCGATACGGGAAAGCAGCCTGCCGTGCAGGTCGGACGAAGCCCTTGCTACAAGGTGACGTATGCCCATTTCCTTGAGGACCGCAGCGGTAAGGACGCTGTGTTCAATTTCTGCTCCAATGGTCAGGACCACAGTGTCGCAGTTGGTGATGCCCGCGGCCTCGAGCTCGGCCGGGTCCGTCGTGTCAGCGACGACTGCGAGGGCAACGTCATCCTTGATACTGTCGACGTTGGCCTGCGTTTCGTCGATCGCCAGGACCTCGAATCCTAGCTCCGCCAGACGGATCGCGCACGACCTTCCAAACTTTCCAAGACCGATGACAGCAATTTGTGGCTTCATGATACCTTCCTCCTATCCTATGGCGACGTCGTCTTCAGCGAAGCGAACCCGACGTTCGAGCTTGTGTACGGGAGCAAGCAGTGTCAACATTGCCGTAAGAACCCCGACGCGTCCTGCCAGCATGGTCACGATGAGCACGATCTTGGCGCCGGCCGACAGCGCCGGAGTGATCCCTGTGCTCAGGCCGACCGTGCCGAAGGCCGAGGTGACCTCGAAGAGCAAGGCAAGGGTGGAGAACCTCTCTCCATCTGTTGCGGCCAGCAGGAATGTCCCGCCAAGCACGAGAACCAGACTGAGTGCGAAGACGACGACAGCTTTCTTGACGTTCTCCTTGCGAATGCCCCTGTTGCCGAGGTGTGTCTGGTCCGAGCCGATAATGAGAGTCCAGACAAACGCGGCGACGACGGCAAACGTGGTCGTTTTCACACCGCCGCCAGTGCCGCCGGGAGAAGCGCCGATGAACATCAGCAGGATGATAATGATCAGCGAAGTCGGATGCATCTCTCCGATGCGCAGGGTGTTGAAGCCGGCTGTCCTTGCCGTTACCGACTGGAACCAGGACGTCAGGACACGCTCGTTCAGAGACATGGGTGCAAACACCTTTGGGCTCATGCTTTCCAGGATGAAGATCAGAGCGGCTCCACCAATGACGAGGACTGCCGTGACGCCCAGCACCGTCCTGGCATGGGTCGACAATCTCTTGTGCTCTGTACGTGAAAGGCGGAGCCTGAGCTCATCGATGACAAGAAAGCCCAGGCCGCCCAGGATGATGAGCGCCGGGATGACCAGGTTGACCGTGACGTCGCCCGCGTAGGGCTCGAAACTCGTCATCCCTCCGCCCAGAACGTCGAATCCGGCATTGCAGAAGGCGCTCACACTGCTGAAGATGCCGTTCCAGACGGCCTTGCCCACTGGCATATCGTGGAGAAAGCGCAGGGAAAGGAACAGGGCTCCCAGTCCTTCGCAGACAATCACCGTGAATGCAATGAGGCGAGCGAAACTGCGCGGATCGCGGTGCGTTGGTGAGGCAACGCTCTCGCGGAAGTCTCCGGTCTGGCGAAGTCCCAGTCTTGCATTCCGAAAGGCAGCCATGAGCGTCGTCGTCAGGACCATGTAGCCGAGTCCGCCAACCTGAATGAGCAGGAGAATCACAACCTGACCGGACATCGACCAGAAGGTGCCGGTATCGACGAGAGCCAGGCCTGTCACGCACGTAGCGCTCGTCGCGGTAAACAGTGCCCTGAGAAAGCCGGGGTGGACACCGTTGTTCGACTGAGGGAGAAGAAGGAAGAAGGTTCCGAGAAGGATGACAATCGTGAAGCTCAGCAGAATGCGCTGAGCAGGACTCTTCAGCAGGAACCGCTGGAGCATATGGGGTCTCCGATGATTCGGAGCGGGTACGACTGTCATATTCTCGATTTGCCTTTCACGAGCAGAAGTATATCGTTGCGGGAATCATATGCAACGCTACCCCTTCCGGTGTGCCTTCTTCGTCATTCCCGCGTAGGCGGGAACCCATAGTCAGGAACGCACCTCGGTGTCTGTACACTTGACAATGACGTCCTGCAGGGTAGATGATATACTGCGCTTGGAGGTGATTCATGTGGCATGAGTTCAAGAAGTTCGCCCTGAAAAGCAGCATGATCGATCTAGCCATCGGCGTCATCATCGGCGGCGCGATCGGAAGGGTCATCACATCTCTTGTCAACGATATCCTGATGCCCCCGATCGGTCTGTTGCTGGGGCGAGTCAACTTCACGAGTCTCTACATCGACCTCGGTCGTACGAAGTATCCGACATTCGAATTGGCCAAAGCCGTGGGAGCCCCGACCATCAACATTGGGATATTTCTCAACGCGGTCATCGATTTCCTCTTCATCTCACTGGTCATCTTCTTCATGGTGAGGGCGATGAACAGGGTGAGAGAGATGACTGAGAAGAAGGTCGCGGCCCCAGGCCCCGTGACCACGGTATGCCCTTTCTGCAAGATGCAGATTCCGATCGACGCAACTCGCTGCCCGCATTGCACCAGCGAGCTGACTGTGGGGGCGTAGGAGTCTCCTCTGAATCGGAACGGACAATCGGGGCGGACCGGAATGGTCCGCCCCGATTGCATGCTAGAACACCAGCTTGCGGTACTCGTCCTCCAGCTGGCGCAGATGGTCCATGCGATCGGCGAGAACGAGTTGAAGCTCAGATGCCTCCTTCAGCGAATCGCCAGACAGAGCGGACGTCAGCCGGGTGCACAGAGCGGGATTCCCGACGGTGTCGTCGGCCAGCTCGTGCCGAAGAGCGTCGATGCGTTTCCAGAGGTCCTGTGCCCGGTCGCTGGCAAGGTCGAGCGGCTGACAGGCGCGTATGGTGTCCAGGTCTTCGGGGATGATGCGCACCAGCAGTTCATGCTTCCAGCGAGCAGTGGCGGCGCTACGGAACGCGTCGATCACGCGGGGCGTCAGCACATTTCCTGCGGTCAGCACGCGGATGCGGTCCGGAAGAGTCACCAGGTTCTGCATGTTCTCCCAGACGGTGGCCGGAGGAACGCCAAAAAGACGGTCACGTTCTTCCTGTGTGTAGTTCTCGAAGACGTTCTCTTCCGCCCGATACGCGCGGTCTTGCTCGAGGTAGCTTCCGGGTTCACCTGCCTTCTTGGAAATCTCTGCGAGCAGCGCTTCGGGTGGCGTGCCGGACTCGACCGTCCATCTGATGCCGTCAAGCATTGCGAGGATGGACGCGGCTACGGCAAGGTAGGTATTGGTGTAGGGGTTGGGAGCCCGCAGTTCGAAACGGGTGGCCCGCGGGTTGTCGACGTCTCGGACCAGGCCCGCCAGGACCGTTCGGTTGCGCGATGGGCTGGCGGGATCGCGTCCGAGAGCGGCGACGATGCAGACGGGTGCCTCGAAACCGGGTTTGAGTCTGTTAAAGGCGTCGTTGCTCGCCGAGATGAAGGGACCGACCACCTCATAGTTGTGCAAGAGGCCCATCAGCGCTCCGTATCCGATCACACTCAGGAAGTCGGCATGCATGTCCGCAGGTGCGAAGAGATTGATGCGCCTGCCACTGGGCAGGACGCCCGCGATGCCCAGATGCGTGTGTTCGCCGGAACCGGCGACGCCTGGGATTGGCTTGGCTTTGAAGTTGACCTTGAGGCCGTTGGCGCGGAACGTCTCCTTCACCAGGATGCGCGCAAGGAGTTCATTGTCGGCGGCTTGAAGCGCGGGGGCATACCGCCAGTCGATCTCCATCTGCTCCATGACGTGGGTCAGTTCCCCGCCGGCCCCGATGGCCGCTTTGACGCCGCCGACTTCCTTGTGGCCCATCTCGGGGTGCAGACCATAAGCTTCAAGGGCCATCACAGCCTGCTCGAGGGCGGTCCGGGCGACGCCTCGCGTTCGCTGCCAGTAGTTCTCCTGCAGGATCTGCGCTGCCGAGAGTTCCTCGACGTTTGCCGTGTCGGTCGGCGTCTTGATCCAGAATTCCAGTTCTGTCCCGACGGTGAATTCGATGTCCGCAAGCCGCGCCGGCTCGAGGTGAGCAAGCAGCGGGGACGAGGCATGGCTGCGCACAAGCCTCAGGAGTTCCGCCCGCGCATACTCCAGTGTGGCTGCAAGCAAAGAGCGTGCGTCGATACATTCGCCATGGTGTATCAAGAAGGACGGGATGCGCAGTGTCCCCACCGGGAGACCGGTCTCGCGGTCTACGTGTTCCTCGTTGTAGTCGACGAACCAGGTGGCCGTCAGGTCCGGCGCCAGGTCGACCTGGGCGTCGTTCAGCGAGGTCATGCCGGTCAGGACGACAGACGAGCCATCGGTCTGGACAGCCTTTCCGGCCAGGAATGCGTCAATGTCGGCGACGAAGGTCTGAATGGGAATGCGCTCGTCGGTGTCATTTCCGGCAAGGTCGATCGCCACGAGAGAGACGAAGCGAATCTCGGGATGTTCGCGAAGGATGGCGAGCAGGGTCTCGCGGCCACACTGACCCCCTGCGATACTGTAGATGCGTTTGCCGTTCATAGTGCTCCTCAATGCAGTATTCCTGAGAGTACCGCCTAGAGCGTTTTTTGCAAGCCGCCCGCTTCACACTGCTATACTGGAAACATGAAGAAGCGAGATGGAAAAAGTGACGGCGAGCTGGAACCGGCGATGGACGACCGGCTCTCCGGAGAGCTGATCCCGGATGTGCTGACGTACGGTCTGCGTGTCGTCTTCTGCGGTTCGGCACTGGGGGATGTCTCCTGGGAGCGGAAGGCCTACTACGCTAATCCTGGCAATCGTTTCTGGCAGACGCTTGAAGAGGTCGGGCTGACACCACGCCGGCTTGCACCCGGGGAATACCCGCGGCTGGTCGACTGGGGTATTGGACTGACCGATCTTGTCAAGACCGATCACGGGCAGGACGCGCACATCTTCGACGGCCATGTCGATCTGGACCGGGCGCGCAGATTGCTCAGGTCAAAGGTCCTGCGGTGGCAGCCGCGTGTTCTGGCATTCACCAGCAGGGCAGCAGCAGCTCAGTTCCTTGAGTGGCGTTCCGTTCCGGGCCGGCAGGAGGAATGCATCGGACGGACCGTGGTGTGGGTTCTGCCGTCGACCTCCGGACTGGCGCGACGGTTCTTCGACATCGCACTCTGGCACGAGCTTGCCCGGTTCGTCCGTGACTCTGCGGGCGGAGCCCCTTGATTACCTGCCGCCCGGAATAGACTGGTCGTGTCTGGCATCATGTCACATGAGAACGGAGAGAAGGATGATTGTTGAGACGGTTACAGCGGATGTCCGCGTCGACCTGGAGGAGTTGTTGCCTCGGTTCCCGGGCGAACGCTGCCGGCGGTGAAATGACAAGCAACAAGATCACGTCGCTGCACATCAGGATTCCTGACCTGAGGGGCATGCTTCCGGGCGTCGAGACTGCCGTCTCAACAGCATTCTGGGTGCCCCTTGCCGAGTTTGTCCTGCGTCGCTCGGGGACCTTCGAGGTCGTTTGCCTGCGGGAAGACACCGACGCCATCAGACTGCTCATGCCGGTCGCTGAGACGATCGAGCGGAGGCACGAAGACGGAGCCCTGATGTTCTGGGGTGCCGTCACGCCTGCGGTCACCAGGGCTGTCGTCGGGGGGCACGGTTCTGGTCACGAGTCTCTCTGGTGGTGGCAAATCGCCCTGACACGTGACGGCGACCAGGTGTTTGTTCTGCAGGACTATGGTGAGCATTTGGAGGTGTTTGGGCTTACCGGGGATGAAGCGGCGGAGGTCATCAACCTCCTGCCATTCTCGGCACGCACTGTCCGCACGACGGATACGACGGGGACTCGCTGAGGGAACGCACCCTTGGTACCGATTTCTTCACGTTCTGGCTGGCGTCCCGTTGAGACGGTGTGCAGTTTGCGGTATAGTAGTAGCCAATCGTGGTGCAATTGCACGCATGACACACAGACCCGTGGGTCTGTCTTGACGTGACTTGGAGGTGACAACATGCCCGGAACGTACTACATGCCAGGGGTCAATCTCATCCATCGCGGGGCGCTGAATGACGTCGGCACATGGGCACACAACCTGGGTGGGACGAGAGGGCTGATTGTCGCGTCCTTGGGATCGTATGGCGAGGAGCAGGGGAAGATGGTCGCCGACGTGCTTGCCCGAAGTGGCATCCAGTCGACCGTCTATGCCGGCGCGGGGCCAAACCCGACCGACATGATGGTCATGAATGGCGTCGAACTGTACAAGGAGCAGCGCTGTGACCTTCTGGTTGCCATTGGGGGCGGCAGCGCAATGGACTGTGCCAAGGGGATCGGCCTCATCATCAGCAACGGTGGAACGATCGACCAATACGAAGGTGCCGACAAAGTGTCCAGGTCTCTGCCGCCGTTCATTACCGTGAACACGACAGCCGGTACGGGCAGCGAGGTAACGTCGGTTGCCGTGCTCACCGACAGCAGGACGCACCACAAGATGACGATCGTCGACTGGAGGTTGACGGCCGACGTGTCTGTGAACGACCCACAGCTCATGGTCACCATGCCGCCCGCGCTCACTGCTGCCACAGGGATGGATGCGCTGTCGCACGCCATCGAGGCGTATGTGGCCACGAACGCCACGGCGCTCACCGACGCGCTGGCGTACGAAGCCATCGTCCTGGTATTCCGGTGGCTGCCCGCGGCGTTCGAACACGGAGAAGACGTCGCTGCTCGCTATGGCATGTGCAACGCAGCGTTCCTGGCGGGCCTCGCGTTCAACAACTCGGGCCTCGGATACGTCCATGCCCTGTCGCACCCCCTGACCGGCAGGTACGGACTGCCACACGGCGTCCTCAACGCTATGCTGCTCCCAGCAGTCATGCGATGGAATGCGGTGCTGGCGGGGACCAGGATGGCGAAGATCGCCGTGGCCATGGGCGTCGGCCACCCGTGGCGCACTGACCGGGAGAACGCCGAGAAGGCCGTTTCGGGCGTCGAGGACATGAGCCACCGGCTCAAGATGCCGTCGGGACTGGCTGCCATGGGCGTGAAGGAAAGCGATATCCCGGCTCTGTCGGAGGAAGCCATGCAGGAGCTCGTGGGCAAGACCAATCCGCGTCAGGTGGCGTCCGTCGAGCAGATGCGCCGTCTGTACCTGGACTCGATGTAGTCCAGGCGGTCTTCAGAACAGAGGATTTCTTTCCACAATGCTTGGAGCAATTGTCGGCGACGTCGTCGGCTCCGCTTATGAGTACCGTACTGTTCTGGACGGTGAACTGCCGCTCCTGACTCCGTCATCCTCATACACGGACGAAACGGTCCTGACAGTGGCAGTCGCGGACTGCCTGCTGCATCACCGTTCCTATGCAGAGGCACTACGAACCTGGGCCCTTGCAAACCCCGACCGCTCGTACAGTACGCGCTTTGTGAAGTGGATCGAGAACCCCGGACGGACGATGCCAACCAGCTATGGAAACGGCGCGGCGGGACGTGTCAGTCCTGTCGGCTGGGCATTCGATACGCTTGGGGAGACCCTCGCCGAAGCGCGTATCAGCGCCGAATCCACGCACAACCACCCGGACGGCATCGCCGGAGCACAAGCCGTCGCAGCGGCTATCTTCCTGGCCAGGACAGGCTCACCGAAAGACGGCATCCGGGATTATCTGGAACGCACGTTCGGCTATGACCTGCAGCGTTCTCTCATTGACTGCACCGGTGGATGGTTTGAGGCCGCTGAGCTCTCGGTCCCCGAGGCGGTCATCTGCTTCCTTGTGTCCACCGACGTGCGCAGCAGCTTCCAGAACGCCGTGAATCTCAGGGGTGACGCCGACACGCAGGCAGCCATCGCCGGAAGTATCGCCGAGGCCTTCTACCATGGTGTTCCGGCCGACCTGGCCGAGCCGTGCCTGGCCATGCTGCCCCCTGACTTCCGCTCCATCCTCGACGAATTTCGCGGACGGTTTCACATTGGTCAGGATGCTGACGGTGTATGACGCTGCGCGCTGACGAGAGCTGGTTCCGAGACGAAGCGGGACGAACGCTCCTCCTGCGTGGCGTCAATCTGGGGGGCGACACGAAGGTGCCAGTTGTTCCGGACGGGGCGACGCACGTAGCCCAGGGGTTCTTCGACCATCGGATGGTCTCGTTTGTGGGCCGGCCGTTTCCCCTGTCAGAGGCAGTCGAGCACCTGTCGCGCCTCAAATCCTGGGGACTGACGCTGCTACGGTTCCTGGTGACGTGGGAGGCGATCGAGCACGCGGGCCCGGAGCTCTACGATACCGAGTACCTGGACTACGTCGAGCAGGTCGTCCAGGTGGCAGGGGACATGGGTTTCACCGTGTTCATCGATCCACATCAGGACGTCTGGAGCAGGTTCACAGGGGGTGACGGGGCCCCGGGATGGACACTCGAGGCGGTCGGCTTTGACATGACTATGTTCGCGGAAACGTGCGCCGCCATCGTGCATCAGACACATGGAGATCCGTTCTCGCGCGTTATCTGGCCGACCAATGCGAGTCGGCTGGCGTCTGCGACAATGTTCACGCTCTTCTTCGGGGGTAATGACTTCGCCCCGCACCTTCTCGTTGAGGGCGAACCGGTCCAGGAGTACCTCCAGCGGCACTATGTGGACGCCGTTCTCCAGGTCGTACGACGCTTGAGAGGGAAGCCGTACGTCGTGGGCTACGACACATTCAATGAGCCGTCGCACGGGTATATCGGTTGGAAG
>JAPLGJ010000068.1 GCA_026390215.1 Caldisericota bacterium | reverse complement strand
AACTACCAACCGGCGTGTGCCAGGCGAAAACGACAACGACAAAGGAGGTACTACTATGTACTGCGATCTGAACACGAACTCCGTTACCGCGAGTGATTGCTGCTCCACGCCAACCTTGGCGAACTTGTTTCCTTTCCGCATGGATGCCATGCTGCGCGCAGCCGGGCGCTCCGGACGTCTTCCCGCCACCGACGTCAGAGAGGATGCGAGCCGATATGTGATCCTCATGAATATGCCGGGCGTGGCCAAGGAACGCGTTACGATCAACACCGAGGACAATGGTCTCACCGTCCGGACGTCCGAAGAGGAGAAGAAGGATGGCGACACCCTCAAGACCGTCTACCGTGAGCGCATGGGCGGAACCTACCAGCGCGAGTTCCACTTCGAGCAGCCTGTCGACATCGAGAACGTCACTGCCCGCATGGAGAACGGCGTGCTCGAGCTGACCGTGCCCAAGAAGGTCCAGAGCACCGACGCCAGGACGATTCCCGTAAGCTAGCGCCGCTCGGTCTTCGCTGCGTGGGACAAGCCCCGGCCGATCACCGGGGCTTGTCCCCGTTTTCGGACCCAAATCGTTGAGAGGACGCAGAGACCGACCATTGCTTCGTCTTTGTCACAATGAACGACGCTTCTGCAGTTCTGGTCGGGGCGCTTCACAAAGATCCATTGACAGCCGCCGCCTCTCCCGTAGAGTGAAGCATGGTTGGGGAGTAGCTACCTGCGTACGTCGCAGGGGCTGGCTGTCGTCAGGACGGAGGGGCCGAACCCTCCCGGCAGTCATGAGTCTTCACAAAACGCGAGACCACCATGACAGTGATCATGGCGGTCTCTTTCCGTATCCGGGCCGCCCCGCAGAAGCAGAGGAGCAACCATGACAGACACACACCAGCGCGTCGTGGCCCGGGCGCTTGACCTGGGTACGGACCTGCGCGACGGGCTTACCACAAACCAGGTCGCACGCAACCGCCAGCTGTATGGCGGCAACGACATCACACCCGCACGCAAGGAACCGCTGTGGAGGCAGTTCCTGCGCAAGTTCCACGATCCCACCATCCGCATCCTGCTCGTTTGTGCGGTCCTGTCGCTGGCGGCAGGCGCCTACAAGGGCGTCTCGGTGGGTGACTGGCTGGGCATCGCTGAATCGGCCGGCATCCTGGTCGCCGCACTCATCGCCACCGGCGTCGGCTTCCTCCTGGAGTGGCGGGCGGACCGCGCGTTCGACCTCCTGCGGAAAGAGTACGAGAACCTGACCATCAAGGTGACCCGGGATGGTCGCTTCAAGACAATTCCCGTCGGCGAACTGGTCACAGGCGACCTCGTCCATCTCGAGAGCGGCGACAAGGTCCCGGCAGACGGTTGGCTCGTTGCCGCCAGCAACCTCACCGTCGACCAGTCGTTCTGGAACGGGGAAACGGAGCCGGCTGCCAAGGACGGGACAGACGGTCCCGACGACAAGCGCGGCTCGACATTCATGGTCGGCGGAACGAACGTGGTGGGGGGCAGTGGCACGATGCTGGCCGTCGCCGTGGGTGACTCCTCGGAGCGTGGCATCATCATTCGTGACATCCAGACCACCAAGCGTGAGCAGACCCCCCTGGAGCGCAAACTTCAGGACCTGGCCGATGTCATCAACATCGCTGGAACGGGGGCTGCGGTCCTGATCTTCGCCTCAGTCTTCGCAGCCGCGGCGCTCCGTGGCGACCTGGGTGGACCGCTGGCCCCGGTGGGCAGGACCGTTCTCTCGTCAGCTGTGCTCGCCATCATCGGCTCCGTTGTCGTGTTTGCCCTGACCAAAGGGCGCAAGTATCACCACGTGCTGGTCCCCGCCTTCCTGGCAGGTGGCTGTGCCATCTTCGCTATGGTGTTGGCCTCGGCCTTCGTGTGGGGAACCCCTTTTGCGGGTCAGGGAAGCGCGCTGGCGAACCTCGTGACGGGCGTCGTCAGCCCCACGCTGGAAGTCCTCATCCTTGCCGTGACCATTGTCGTCATAGCCGTGCCTGAGGGCCTTCCCATGGCAGTTTCCATCAGCCTGGCGCTCAGCGCCCGCAACATCCGGAAGGACAACAACCTGGTGCGCAAGATGATCGCTGCGGAGACGATCGGTTCGGTCGACGTCATCTTCAGCGACAAGACCGGCACGATGACACTCAACCGCATGTCCCTCGCCACCCTCTATGCGCGGGGACGTCTGTATGCGCGCGATCCAGAGGACGGCCAACCCGCTCTTGACGACGTCCACGTGGACGACCTGCTCGCTCTGGGCATCGCCGCCAATTCCACCGGCCACCTTGATGACCGTGGTGGCGAGCTGCATTTTGTCGGCAGCTCGACCGAAGGCGCGCTCCTCAAGTGGCTGCAGGACCGAGGCATCTCATACACCGACCTGCGGGAGAGGTATCCGGCGCTGCGCCGAGAGGATTTCTCCTCACAGCGCAAAGTCATGAGTACCGTCGTCCGCAGCGGCGACCGGCTATGGCTGCTGGTCAAGGGAGCACCCGAGAGGGTCCTGAACCGCTGTGTCGACGTCGAACTGGCTGACGGTCAGACAGAACCCTTCGACCGCCACGAACCTGAACTCCACCGCGTGCTCGCCGGCATGGCCGAACGCGAGATGCGGACGCTTGCTCTTGCCTACCGTCGCATGGAGTCGGAGGGTGACGTGCGCGAGGATGGTCTGACCCTCCAGGCGCTGGCCGGCATCGTCGACCCTGTCCGCACGGACGTTCCCGCCGCAGTCTCGACGGCACACCGTGCCGGCATCGACGTCAAGATGGTCACCGGCGACAGCCCTGCCACGGCCCGCGCAGTAGCAATGCGCGCCGGCGTGTGGTCCGATGACGGGCTCCTGCTGACAGGCGAGCAGTTTGCAGCCATGAGCGACGACGAGTTGCGTGTCGTCGCACCACGCCTCAAGGTGCTTGCCCGCTCAGAACCCATGCAGAAGAAACGCCTGGTGGAGGTCCTGCAGTCTCTTGGCCACGTCGTTGCAGTCACGGGTGATGGCACCAACGACGCGCCAGCACTCAAGATGGCAGACGTTGGCATCTCGATGGGACTGCGCGGCACTGACGTCGCCAAGGAGGCCAGCGACATCGTGCTTGTCGACGACAACTTCGGCAGCATCGTGCGTGCCGTGCACTGGGGGCGCACGCTGTACGAGAATATCCAGAAGTTCCTGCAGTTCCAGCTGAGCATCAACCTCTCGGCCCTGACGATCGCTTTCGTCAGTCCGCTCCTTGCGCTCGGGACAAGCCTGCTTGCACGTGGTGGCGTTCGGCTCCTGCCGGGCGCCGACTTCCGCGAGATGCCGCTCACCATCCTCCAGCTCCTGTGGATCAACCTCATCATGGACACGCTCGCCGCACTGGCACTGAGCCTGGAGCCCAAGCGGGATGAACTGATGAACGACCGGCCCAAGCGACGCACCGAGTCCTTCGTCACGCACAACATGCTGCACAACATCCTCGTCATGAGTACGTGGTTCGTCGCCGTCACACTGTTCATGCAGGCCACCGGCTGGTACCTGGGCGCGGACCGCACGGACGCCCGGCAGGTCAGCTCTGTCGTCTTCACGTCCTATGTCTTCATGCAGGTCTTCAACCTGTTCAATGCACGCAGTGTGCGTCCTGACAAGTCCGCCTTTGCGGGGCTGGCTCGCAGCAAGACGTTCTGGGCCGTCGTGGCCGTCATCACCATCATCCAGGTCGGACTGACCCAGGTTGGAGGCGCCGCGTTCAGCACTGCGCCCCTGCCCCCGCTCGTCTGGCTCCGTGTGCTCGCCCTGGGCCTGGCTACCGTTGTTGTCGGCGAAGTGTCGCGTGCATTCCGTCGGTTCCGCTACAGGGTAGCACATTCGGCCGACGGAGGCAGCAGCACAGTGACCTGACCAATCGGGGGCTCGAGGGTTGTGCCGAGGCGATGGCATGGACGACAGGTCTTCGAGGGGGACCTGAACGGCGGCAACTGGCGCAGCATCGCCTGGGCCAAGATCTGTATCCCGGCCGCGTGAGGCGGGAGCATCTCGGCTCGCGCACCGTTGACGAAGCAGCCGTCCTGTGCTTATACTGTCATCGAGAACCGGGAGGCGGACACGTGGCAATAGTCATCGGCGTAAGCGGAGCATGGAAGGCCGTGCTGGCCATGGCGCGAACGGCGGGTATCGTCGTGAACGAGCCGTCCGACGTGGGTATCCAGCTGGCGCGCGCCCAGAAGGTCCTGGTTCAGCAGGATACGCTGGCGCGCGACGATCTGGCACTCCAGGAGGCCGCCCTGGAACACAGGCTGGCGGAACAACGGTCCTCCTGCGCCGCGGACATCGCGCGCATCCGCGCTCGCTCCGGACAGGAGACAGCACATCTGGCCGCCCGCCTGAGCCGCCCCGGTCCCGTGGCCCTGCGAACGGTGAAGGGCCTGTGGGTTGGGTTATCCCGTTTGGGTCTGCAGGCACAGGAACGCGTACAGGTACGTGCACGATCACGTGCCGTCATTCCCGCTCAGCGCGCCCTCCAGGACTTCCTCGCCAGCCGCGAGACCGAGGTGGCGAGACGTGTCGAAGGCGCCCACCGCATCGTCACGGGCATCGAAGCGATCGCCCACTCCGCAGTCCTAGCCAATGCCGTCGCAGAACGTGCAGTCATCAGGACTCTCAGCACCCTGCCAGACGATTTCGTCCTCATCAACGACCTCCACCTGCGCTACGACCGGGACATCCCGTTCGAAGACAGCTACTTGAAAACTGCACAGCTCGACCACCTTCTCATCGGTCCCACGGGCGCCTACGCCATCGAGACCAGGAATTGGAGTCGCACCGCTATCGTGGACGGTGATGAAGCGGACCCCGTGCTGCAGGTGACGCGGGCGTCGTTCCTCTGCTCCCACATCCTGAAGGACGCGGGCTGCGACCAGATCGTGCGGTCGGTCGTCGCCTGTGATGGTGCCCCGCCCACCAGGTCCGGCGGAGCGCATGTCGCCATCATGCCCACGGCGCGCCTGCTCGCATACGTCCAGTACGGCCCCCAGCTCATGTCAGTCCAGGACGTCGCTCTCGTATGCGGGACGCTGACCTAGGCTCGCCGGAACAGGCGATGGACACCGTCGCAGCCCAGCAAGCCAACCCGCAGTTGTCAGCAGTCCCACCTTCACAATCGTGTGTACGAAACGTCTGTATGCTGCGTATAGAACATACAGGGACGCAAAGGCGCCCCGTAGAAAGGAGAAGCGATATCTATGATGGGATTTGCAAGATATGGTGGTTTCGAACGCGGCGGTTGGGGCGGCATGTGGGGCGGTGGGCATCTGTTCATGGGCCTGCTGTGCCTGGTGTTCTTCATCGCGCTCATCGTCTGGATCATCCGCATGGCAACATGGAGACGACATGGTATGGGCTGTGGCATGGGCGGCATGCGTCACATGCACGGCATGTATGACGATCGCGACCTCATGCAGAATGGGCAGGACGAAGCTCTGGATATCCTCCGGAAGAGATTCGCCAGTGGCGACATGACCAAGGAAGAGTACGAAGAGCGACTAAAGATCCTGAACGGCGAGAAGCTGCCGTAACAAGTGACACTCACCCCTGTGCCGCAAGCCGACACAGGGGTTTTTGCATGTCCTGGTTCGGCCCGCCTGGCTCTTGTGTACCGACCCGCTGCGCTTCCTTCGCAGACACGCTGGTGTCTGCTCTAGACGCCTGACAGCTCGCCGAGTTCGACACTCTTGTCGGGCTTGGGTTCCTCCATCAGGCCGAAGCTGTTGCCTTCCGTATCCTTGCAGGTCACCATGCGTCCCACGCCGGGAATTGTCTGGATATCCCCTGCGATCATCCCTCCGGCAGCAGTGACAGTCGTCATGGCTTCTTCCAAGGACAGCACCCCAAGGGTCAGGTTCGTTTCAAGAGTCTCGCCGGTGGACGGAGAGAGTCCCCCGTCGATGCCTGGTTCACCGGGCGCACCGGTCGTGATCATGTAGTAATCGTAGGGTCCATCCCACTTCTCAATGGTCCAGCCGAACGCTGCCTTGTAGAATGCGATCGCACGCGCCGGGTCTCTCGCCATCAGGTCAAAATGCATCGGTCGCAACATCTCACGCCTCCTGTCATTGTCAGGCCTTGCGGCCTCTACCCAAACCATACTCCATGCCCCGAGCCGTGCAAGGCTATTCTTGACATTCACGTCACAATGCGCAACGATGTTATCCGGGGACGGTGCTCGGGCAAACGCCGGGAGTATCCTCGTAGCGCGTGGGGAGATGAGACGCTGCAGAACATGCGCTCTTCTGTGATGAACTGCGGGAACCAGGACCCGCGGACTGCCGTCCAATCGGAAGAAGGATGGTGACCCCCAAGGGCCGCCATATGGAGGTGAGACTGATGAGAAAACTGCTGATTGTCCTCATGATAGCTGCATTGGCACTCACGGTGAGCATGCGTCAGGTGAATGCTGCCGGCATCCGCTACGCGCCACCAACGGCAACGTTGACGACGGGCAAGCTGTCATACGCGCCCGGCGAGGCCATCGACTGGCGCTACACCGTGTACAACGGCAACGACCAGCCTCTGGTTCTGACCTTCACGTCATCCCAGACCTACGACCTCATCGTCCGGCAGGGCGGCAGGACGCTTGTCCGGTGGTCGACCGGCAAGATGTTCGCAGACGTCATGAGTACCCGTACGGTCATGATGGGCGAGACCATGGAGCTCAAGG
>JAPLGJ010000143.1 GCA_026390215.1 Caldisericota bacterium | reverse complement strand
TCAGGTCGCGGTACAGGGCGTCGTATTCGAGAGGAGACGAGCGGCGTCGCATGGCTACTTCTCCAGGGATGGCAGGTCTTCGAGATCGACCTCGCCGGTCTTGCTCCTCAGGTGCTTGCGGTTGAGCCAGGTAAAGCCCTTCTCATAGGTGATGACGGCCATGTCGATGGGTCCGCCGACGCCCGTCATGTCGCCCGGGTCCATGAGCACGCCGTCACTGAAGCGCTGGATGGCGGTCGTGGTCTCGATGGCGAGTTGACAGAAGTCGACGGCGTCCTGCAGGGTCATGGTGCCCCATTGGATGCTGTATTCCACCCCACGCAGCTGCTGCTGCACGGCAGGTTCGCCGAGCTTCGCTGCCGCTTCGCGCACGATCGGGATGCCCTGCAGACGCGGGTCGAACCCCAGGACGATGCGCGTGACGACGTCGGTCTGCCCGATCCAGCCTGCTCCAAATTCCTTGCCCTGCTTGCGGCTGTCGCGCGCCTGTTCGGTGGCGCCGGGGACATACACCATGTAGACTTCACTGCTCCTGTCCTTGTTGTACCCGGCCAGGATGAACTGCAGTCCGTCAGGAGCGGCAACCGCTTCCTGGACCTGCCCCTGTTTGTTCTTGAAGTGGAACACGATGCGGGTCGGTTCTTCCTTGAGGTCCACGATCTCCATACCCTGGCGGGCCATATCCGTTGTGATGCCGGCGGGGATGGCCTTCAGCTGGTCGCGGTAGGGGACGCGGGCGTCGAAGTACTGCGCGAGTTCCTTCGCAACCTCGCCGACGGACAGCTTGTCGACGGGGATCGTCTGACGGAAGTCATCGATGAATCCGCTGACATTCTTCATCACACCCTGTTGAGGCAGGAATGCGAGGCCTGCGATGACCAGCCCCATGCGCGAGCCGATGCGGAAGACCTTGGAGGCTGAGTCTGAGCCGACGCGGGCCATCCCCTTCTGGTTCCGGTACGTCTGACGGCTGTCTGCCGCGAGCACGATTCCTTCGGGAATCGTAACGTTAATGCCGAGTGACATGCGTCACCTCCCATGCGGTGGTATCTCTAACAGCATGAGCAAGTTTGACTCAAACGCAACTCTCTTGGGGTCAGCCGGTCAGCCCAGCCCCAAGTGGTACGTTCGGTGTGCTCCTATGGCGTGCCGGGAACGATAATCTCCGGTCCCATCATGCCACCCGGTCCCATCATGCCGCCGCGAGGGTCCATCATGTCGTCCATGCCGGTCACGGGGCGGATGCCGTCTGCGGTGATAGTGGTCTTCACGCGCCGTCCGACGACCCGCACGACCGTGCCGACAGGGATATCCGAACCGGCGGGGAAGTAAGTCTCTTCGGTAATGATGACCAGCCACCGCTCGCCCGTCAGGCTGTCGACGACCCAGCGCTCGGTCGTGCGCGATGTGACGACGCCGATCACGGCACCGCCCTGCATACCGCCAAAGGGGTTCCCTCCACGCTGAAACAGCTGTCGTCCCGGCCCCGCGCGGAAGGTGAACCGCGTGAGGTTGGTCGCATAGGCGCCGCACGCCCCGGCCATGACTGCAACGACCAGCGCGGCGACCAGCCACCACCGCGCAACGCGGTACAGGCGGGCGGTGCGGCGCAGGACGACGAACGAGAGGATGCCGAGGAGGGCGACAAGGACCAGGAGCTGCCACGGGAAGTCGAAGAAGGCAGGATGCCCCCACCGAGGACCAAGCCGAAGGTCATCCAGCGTCCCGTTCTGGACGAGGATATAGACACTGCCCGCCAGTCCGAGCGCGGTCAGCGCAAACAGGAACGCCACGGCCGAGTGCTTCAACATGCGCTCAAGCCGGAAACGCCATGTTGCGCGCGGCTCCAGGTGCTGTTCCTCGATCTGCTCGAGAATCTTCTGCTTCAAATCATCATCCATGGCTATCCTCTCTCAATTGTGAATCCCATTGTGCCTGACCCCAAAGGGACTCACAATGTTGGCGGTTGTGCCGGAGTTGTCCCCAGCAGTTTCCGCAGCTTGCTCTTGGCCCGGCTCGCGGTGGGTCCCACCGA
>JAPLGJ010000077.1 GCA_026390215.1 Caldisericota bacterium | reverse complement strand
GAAAAGGGCATCGATGCTTGCCGCCTTGGCCTCGACAGCGGGGACGGCGAACACGAAGAAGGCTCCGGCTGGATCGAAGCCGATTGAACCCTTCCCCGTCACGTCGATGACAGGCATGGGGTACGGCGCGCGTATCCATCTGTTGGCTCCGGGAAACGGGTTTCCGTCCACCGACATCAGGTGCGCGGACGCGCCTGATGCACGAATCTCGTCAAGGAGGCGCGATGCCTGGGCATAGAGGAGCGCAAGACGCTGGTGCACAAGACGAGCTACTTTGTCCATAGACGCCTCCCGGGTTCCTCCCAGCAGTATAGAAGTGGCCCGGCACGGTGCAAGGAACATCGCGTGTTCCGACTGTAACGCACCGAACTGGAGTGGCGATTCTGTAAGTGCCGGGCCTCCTCCGCGTCCACGAGATCGAGGCTCAGCAGCCTTCCTCAGGGGCGGGGTCGCGCCCGCCCCTCATGTTGCCGGCCCGGCCGTCCCTGCAGCGTTGTCCAGAGTGCGACACAATTGTGAATTCCATGCCTGCTTTGGAGATGAGGATCAGGGCGGATACCAGGGTCAATGTCAAGCAAGATTTGCGACGAGTTGGATTGACGGACCCCTGAGAGAGGGTACAATCCTGCTGTAGCAAAATTCTCTGAATTGGAAGGAGTACCACAAGACATGACCAGAAGAATTGTCTCTTTTGTCCTCGTCGCTGCTCTGATGATTGTTGCTTTCACTGGGTGCGCAAAGAAGGCCGTTTATGTCGACGGTTCCTATGTCAGCCACTCTGCCGCCGACGCTCGTGGTAACGTTGGTCAAATCACGCTGACGATTGCTGGTGACAAGATCACCGAGGCAAAGTACGTCGAGCTCATGCCCAAAAACAAGGACAACTACTCATATCCGACCGCGGTCGACGCTATCGCCACCATGCAGGCAAAGCTCATTGAGACTGGCGATATCACCATGGTTGACGCTGTTGCCAAGGCAACCGGGACCTCCGGCCAGTTGACTGAGGCCGTCAATGAAGCACTGAAGAACGCCGGCTCCGTCGGCGCCTACACCGATGGTTCCTACATCGGGTTCTCGTCCGCAGACGCTCGTGGCAGTGTCGGCTATGCAGTCATCACGGTTTCCGGGGGAAAGATTACCGATGCCAGGCTTGCCGACCTCCAGGTCAAGACCAAGGACAACTATCAGTATCAGACGTCACTTGACGCATGGGCCACACTTGAGCAAAGCCTCGTGACTTCGCAGGACGTCACCAAGGTTGATGCTGTCGCAAAGGCCACCGGCACCAGTACCCTTTTCAAGGACGCAGCCACTGCTGCACTGGAGATGGCCAAGAACAAGTAGTCTCTCTCGAAGTACACACCGTTCACCACCAGGCCGGCCCTTGAGGGCCGGCCTTTTCTACGGTGCAGCAGGCTACGTGAAGAACGGGTGAGAAGTGTGAGAGTGTTCAACCAAGATACCGCCGAAGCTCATGTTGTACTGGCGACCATACGGTATGGCGAGACTCCGCGGCTGACACATCATGGGAGTATACTATTCTGAGCAATGGTATGGAACTTGGGAGGCAACAATGCACAGAGATGAGTTCCGATATCGCAGCAAGGACAACCTGAACCTGTATGCCCGCGTGTGGAAGCCCGAAGGGGATGTGCGCGGTGTGGTCGCCCTGGTGCACGGTCTTGGGGAATATGGTGCCCGGTACGCGGATATCGGAGCTAGCTTCATCGACCGTGGGTACGCGTTTGTGGCAGGGGACCTGCGCGGGCACGGCGTGTCCGAGGGCAGGCGGGCGTTCGTTGCACGCCTGGACGATTTCATGGACGACTTGGACCGGTACTGTGGCGAAATCCAGGCACACTTCCCCGGAAAGCCAGTGTTCCTGTATTGCTTCAGCATGGGTTCGACCATCACTGCCGCATATCTTGTCCGCAGGCACCCACGGCTGGCGGGTGCCATCTTGTGCAGCGGCGGCTTTGTGATGCCGGCGGCGTCGGCGGCTGCCATGGGAAAGGTCAGGATGCTGCGCCACCTTGCGCCCACCATGGCCGTCAGCAACGGCATGGGCGCCATCCGAGACAAGGTGTGCCATGACGTCGGCGTGCTGGACGCGTATGACGCCGACCCGCTGGTGTACAAGAGGATCACCGTCGGATTGGCGGCTGTCATCGGGGAAGCCGGCGCAGAGGCGCTCGCGCGTGCGGGAGAGATCCAGGTACCCCTGCTGGTAATGCACGGCGAGGACGATGTCGTTGCGCTGCCCCAAGGTTCGAAGCGTCTTGCCGCAGGCGCCTCAGGGGATGCGACGCTCAAACTGTGGCCCGGGCTGTACCACTTCATCCATCATGAGCCGGATGGAGCAAAGGAGCAGGTCCTGGGCTTCGCAGCGGACTGGCTGGACGCGCACATCGCCAAGGCCTGATCGACACTCGTTGAACCGGCGGTCCTCAGAGGCCATCGCCTGGAACGCAAACGCCCCCGCTCGTGCGGGGGCGTTGAACGTTTGTTAGTGGTAGGGTACTACGGTGTCGCAGCTAGAGTGGCTGCTGCATCCACGAGGCCTGCGCCCGTGGCATAAGCGTCCCAGCACACGGGCTTAGGCGTCCCGCTGGGGCCGGTGCCACGTGCGGTGAAGCCATGCTCGTTCCACCGAGGTAGTAGTAGCTAATCTGACCATTCGTCTGATAGGGGCCAAGGATCCAAGAACCGGGAGCGGCCACATCGAGGTCCTGGTTGGCTTTCGCGCGGCTGGAGAAGTCGGTAATGTAGTAGTCGATAGGATTGGTGGGATCGGGGACATCCAAGGTGTGCCACCACCCAGCCGCGGTCCACTCACCGATCCATCCTGATGCCGCAACTGAGATGACCGGTTCATACGCCCCCGGATAGCCCATGCCTGCAGAGCCCGAGTTGCCGGCGGACGCCACGATGATAACGCCCTTGCTAATGGCATAGTCGATAGCAGCCTTCTCTATCGGGTCCAGTGCGGACCCACCCAGGCTCATGTTGATGACAACCGGGGAGCCCCCAAGCAAATCGGCTTTCAGGTCGGCGATATACATGATGCCGCGCGCGATGACCGACGACCAGCCCGAGCCATTCTGGTTCAGCACTTTGACCGGGATGATTGTGGCCTTCGGGGCTACCCCGTTGATGGCATTGCCAAGGAAGTTGTAGCCAATTATCGTGCTCGTCACATGGGTGCCGTGGCTGTTCTGGTCGCGTTGCCACTTGTCTGGCTGCGTGCTCACGTTACCCATCTCGCCGCCGCCCCCGCCAAAGCAGATGGCGTACTGAGTAGCAATACGTGCGGCAGGAAAGTAGGCAGGCCAGTTGCTGACAAGTCCAGTATCAAGAACTGCGACATAGACACCCGTTCCGTCGTAGGGGACTTGGCGATTGTCGGAGCCAAAGTCAGTGACGTTGATGGCGTCCAGGTCCCACGTGCTCAGACCAGCAGAGAAGTCGTCTGCAGCAACCGTGGTCACTGGTCCCGTTGTGCGTTCCGCATCTGGGTTGGCTGCAGCGACATAGGGCAGCGCCTGGATGGTGGCCAACTCCGATGCCTTGGCCTGCAGGGTCACGGCCTTGATCTCGGCGACAACGTCGCGGACTGTGCCATGCTTGGCGAGGTCAGCTAGGATAGCTTGTGTGATGTCGGTCTTCAGCAGGACATTGATGCCGATCATACCCTTTGTCTGTGCTACAGCCACATTCGACAGTGCAAGCATCGCGACCAGCGCAATGCAGGTTAGGGCAGCAATCAGGTGTCTATGTCTCATAGTTCCTCCTGTACAAGAGATTGTCATCATGCTAGACAAACCGAGTTCCTTTGCAAGCACTTGCGGGCACGTGGGTACCTAACACCGCCAACCCGGTGCCGCTCAGACGGGTTCGCCCTCGAGTTTTCTTTCGCCTCGAAGGCTGCGAATACCGGTGCAGTCCTGCGTGACCTCGAGGGTCCCCTGGTAAGCACCGTCCTTGCCGTAGACGGCGAAGTACCGGATGTAGATGAACTTGCCGCCCAGTTCCAGCCAGAAGTCGGCAGTGGAGCGCTTCTTCGCGCGAAAGTCATCCAGGATGCGCTGGACTTTGTCGACGCTCTGGGGCGGGTGGCAGCGCTGTACTCTGCGCCCGATATCCAGCCGTGTGCGCGGGAAGATACGTCCCGCGGCGGGCAGATTGAAGTAGGTCACCTCGTCGTCGGCGTTCACGAACGAGACGTCGACCGGCAGCGTATCGAACAGTGCAAGCAGAAGGTCGAGGTCTATGCCCTCGAACAGGTCAAGACCAGTATCGCTCATGTGTTCTCCTCCCCTGGAAGTGCGAAGAACCCCAGTTCCTGGGATTCCTGCTGAAGATCCTGCCAATCCTTCTCGGACAGCAGGTCAAGTGCCACGTTGTACAGAATCTCCTGTTCTTTTTTCGCGTGCTGGACGAAGGTCTCCAGCCAGTGCTGAAACGCCCCCGCCAGCACTTGTGCGAACTGGGCGTAGGGCAGGGTGTCGGGTGCTCCCTGGATCGTTTTGTCGATGACGTCGCGTGTCGCCTTCATGCGGTTGTGTTCAGCCCACATGATGGCAGGAGGTTCTTCGACGCCGTACCGTTCCAGCAGGGGAAACAGCGTGTTCTCCTGCCGGGCGTCGTGGCTCTGTGCCTCGTGCAGATGCTGCATCAGGGTGCGCAACTCAGCGAGAGCGCCTTCCGCTGACGCGTACCCGTTCAGTGCCCCGAGTGTCCTGACCAGGGTGAGTCCCTGCTCGAGCCAGGCGATGATGGCATCCTGCTCGTCGATGAAGCGCCGCAGCGGATGGCCGTCCGGAACGACGGTGCGTGAGCTTGCCAGCTGGTCACGAAAGACGTCCATGTGGACATCGCACGCTTCCATGAGTTGGTCGGTGGAGAAGCCCTCACGTGCCAGTTCCGCCTCGGCTATTGCGATGAGCAGTGGGTCCGCTCTGGTGATCAGTTCCTTGAACTGCGCCTTGCAGGTGGTTGGATCTTCGCCCGCGTACAGCTTCCGGAGGACGGCCTTGAGGTCCTCCTTGAGTTTGGTCGGAGCCTCTCCCGATGTGGCTGGTGCGGTCCCCTCGGTGTCACTGCGGACTACGGCCGCTTCCAGCTCTTCCAGAGTCCAGCCGGCGCGTTCCGCGACCTTCCGCAGGTCGGTGCGTGGGGCCATGAGGCCGATGATGACCGGGTTGCCGAGGAGCTTCAGATGAGGATTGATCGATGCAAGGTAGGCCATCGCCCGCGGATGTTCAGTCAGGACAGCGGAGAGCTTCGTCGTCGGTTTGTACATCAGGCTACCTCCCGTACGGAACACTGCATGGCACGAAACTCGTGTCTGACTGTGCTCAGTATACAGGAAACCCCGTGGCGGTATAATGAATGCTCGCGTGGCGCAACGCCGCGACGACAGGAGCCCGCATGAACGAAGAATTGGCAGTTCATATCGCGGCGTTCGCCGCTGCAATCGAGGACGAAGTCACCGCCGAGAAGGCGTCCGAGCGGACGCATCGCCACTCCCTCGTCGAGGGGACCTTGGTGTCAGACAGCAGCGACGAGAACTTCCTGTACTTCTTCAGCACGCCGTATGAGGTCAACTTGCCTGAGGAAGCCATGATACAGCTCGAGGTGGACGGCCGCGTCGTGCAGGGCGTCTACGTGGGAGGGGACCGGGACCTGGTGTCGATTGCCTCAAGCGAGTTCCTCGGAGCCCGGGTGCGTGCGGCCACCATGGTTGCTACGCCATGGGACCTGCTGCTGAAGCTGGAGGAAAGGCTGAACGCGCTGAAGGACGAGGACGATTGTGGCCGGGCTCTTGCGCTGCTCAGTCCTCCTGCTCCTGGGGATAGTCTGCCAGAGCTGAACGGGGTCTTTGCAGACAACCGGTGGCTGGACCCGTCGCAGCGGAACGCACTGCAGAAGGTGGCCGAGCGCGACGTCAGCTTCATCTGGGGTCCACCGGGAACCGGCAAGACGCGGACCGTCGCCTACCTCGTGCGCGAACTCATCGAGCGCCACAAGAGCGTCCTGCTGCTGGCACACAGCAACGCGGCAGTCGACGTCGCGACACTTGCCGTGGTGAATGCCTGCCGTGGGACACCGCACCTTTCCTGCGGGGCCATGATCCGGTACGGCATCATCACCAGGCGCGACCTCCTGGTCGAGTCCGATATCAACCCGCTCAACATCCTTGCCAGGCGCAACGTCGATGCTGAGCGCTTTGTGGGTCTTCAGTCCAGGCGCCGTGACCTGCTGGAACACGCGAAG
>JAPLGJ010000035.1 GCA_026390215.1 Caldisericota bacterium | reverse complement strand
CCGTTCGGCGGCGCGGCTGTCGCGATGACGAAAACCGTGAAGGGCGTGACGATCCCACTCACGTCGCTGGAAGACTGGTATGTGCTCTATCAGCTGATGCCAGACAGGGAACCCAAGGTGAAACTGATCGAGGATCACCTGTTGGGCGGTGGTTGTATCGACCTGTCAGTGCTCGACCGGGCGCTTGCCCGCGCATTGCCTCCTCATGTTCGCGCAAGAACCAGGAGACTCATGGAGTCCTGTCACTCACCAGAACACTAAGGGTGTCGTTCCCGGGATGGCAGGAACCCACTCACGGGCAGCAGCTTCGTGAAGCACATGGAGGTCGGGGTCGTGGCAACTTGGCCGGGCTCTGCTATCATAACAGAGTTTGCAGTGTCTGGTGGAACAAGGGCGCATGTTCCTCTCGGACCGGGGCCACGGTCCCGGTGATATCGGGAGCCGGCACGGAGACTGGCACTACGGAGGTTTTCAATGGATAATGGAACGCCCAGAGTAGCCTATTTTTGCATGGAGTACGGGCTGAATGAGAAGCTGCACATCTATGCCGGGGGTCTGGGCATCCTGGCGGGTGACATCCTGAAAGCCGCGGCGGACGAACATCGTCCCATGGTAGGCATCGGCATCCTGTGGCGGCAGGACTACACAGAACAGTTCATCGACGAGTATGACCGACCGTACGACAGCTACCATGAATATCGATACGACTCCCTTGAGGACACGGGGGTCGTCGTCACCATCCCGATCGAGGACCTGCAGGTGCGGGCAAGGGTGTGGAAATGCACCGCTTTCGGCAATGTCCCGTTGTATCTGCTCGACACCTACCTGCCGGACAACGCAGGCTGGAACTTGACGGCACAGCTGTATGGCGGGTTTGAGGAGCAACGGGTCGCCCAGGAGATGATTCTCGGCATCGGCGGCGTCCGTGCCCTGCAGGCGCTGGGCATCAGCGTGGACATCTACCACTTCAACGACAGCCATGCCGTGTTTGCCGGCGTCGAATTGATCCGCCAGCAAATGGCGAACGGCGTACCATTTCTGGACGCGCTCTGGTCCGTCAAGCAGCACATCGTGTTCACAACACACACACCAGTGTCTGCGGGCAACGAGGTGCACTCTCACCGCATGCTGCAGTACATCAACGCGTACGACGGACTCACGCATGACCAGATCGCCACCCTCGGCGGCGACCCGTTCAGCATGACTGCCGCCGGAATCCGTCTGTCGAAGAAGGCAAACGCCGTATCGCAGCTGCACGGGAACACGGCGCGCGAGATGTGGAGGGGTATTCCGGGAGGCTCGGACATCCTGTCCATTACGAACGGCGTCCACAATGGCACCTGGCAGGACGACAGCATTCGTCAGGCCCATGCGTCCGGCGGAGACCTGTGGACAGCACACATGGCTCTCAAGCGCGCCATGATCGATAGTATCGAGCAGAGCAATGGGGTGAGTTTCGACGAGAACGTCCTCACGATTGGATTTGCCCGCCGCGCTACGCCGTACAAGCGGAGCGATCTCATTTTTTCGGACCGGCAGGTCATTGGCGACCTGCTGCGCAACCACAAGGTGCAGATTGTCCTCTCGGGCAAGGCTCACCCAAACGACATGGGAGGAAAAGCGACCATCACCAATATCGTGCGCATTGCCAAAGAGTATCCCGACAGTGTCGTCTTCCTGCAGGACTATGACATGGCCATCGGCAAGATGCTGACGCGCGGGTGCGACGTCTGGCTCAACAACCCGGTGCGGCCCATGGAGGCAAGTGGCACGTCAGGCATGAAGGCGGCCATGAACGGTGTCCTCAATCTGAGCACGCTCGACGGCTGGTGGCCCGAGGGCTGCAAACACGGCGTCAACGGCTGGCAGTTTGGCGGCGGATATGAGGGGAACGACTGTAACAGCATCGATTGCTCCTCGCTTTACGATGTGCTGCGAGGCGACGTCATCCCAACCTACGAAACGCGCCGCGATGCATGGATCGCCATGATGCATGCCAGCATCGACATGGCACAATGGCAGTTCTCGGCCGCGCGCATGGTTGAGGAATACTACCAGAAGATGTACGACTGACGACGTCGCCCACGACGACTCTGCTACACAGCACAGGGAGGGGCCGACCTGGCCCCTCCCTGTAGTTCGTCTACGCCGGTTCCAGGACGGGGACCGTCTGCTGTCCGGAGAGCTGAAGGAAGACCGTACTCCAGGCGATATTGACGGTAGGGATAGCCCACACGAGCCCGACTCCCAGGCACAGGGCTCCCAGGATGACGACGCCGAGGGATGCGAGACAGAGTCCGAACAGCTCTCCCTTGTGTCCGTCCGTTGCGGCGGCGCTCATCTGCAGCGCCTCGACAGGGCCTGCGCCCTGCGTCACCATGTAATGCCCGAACAGGCAGTAGCGGAGTCCCCAGATGATGCCGGGGACCACCAGCAGGATCATGCCGACGCCGACAATGAGGCTGTACAGCAGTGTCCCCAGGATGAAGCGTGCCACGTTCTCCCACGTGAGGAAGAAGTCCCCCATGGTTACGTCTTTACCACGTGCAGCCTTCACCGAGCCGTGGATGATGCCCATCCGGATCCATGTGGAGACAATGTAGCCGACGATCCCCAGGACGGTCGCCGTGATGACGATGCCCAGAGTCTCCGGTCCCACATTGTGCCCCCAAAGCTGCAGGCTCCGGCTGCCTCCAGCATCCACACGCCACGTCACCGCTCCGTCCAGGACCCACTGCAGAAGGACCACGGGCAGGAATGCCCAAACCCACAGACGTGCCTTGTTCCACCCATATTGTACCGACTGACGGATCATTGTTCACAGCTCCTTGTTCCGACTTGCAGCGCGGATCGCGTCCACGCCACACCAAGGTGTACTGTGATCGGTCCTCAAAGGTTACGTCTTGCCCCGTTCCACCGTACCCGCACACATGGGGAACACAGTCGGACAATGCGCGCTGGATGCGCGACAGGTTAGCCCGCGAGAACGCCCCGGGCGAACTCCTCTGCACCGGTCAGGTCCTGGGTGTCAGGGTGATGTCGATTGAACAGCACGAACTTGCCCAGGCAGAAGTAGCACTTGTCGGTCACCGCGATTCCTCGCCGTGCCAGCAGGTCCTTCATGATCCCCACTGCCTTGTCCCTGCTCTCCTCGAAACCCGTGCCAAATACCGTCACGCGTTTGACGAGGGTGGCATCGAGCCCCTCGATGAACTTCTTCACCGATAGGTCGACGTCGCCAGCATGAATCGATGCTCCTAGGAACAGCATGTCCACTGGCTCGCTCACCGTCGCTACATTCATCGGCTCTGCTGTGCAGCCCACCGCGTTCGCAATCGCCTCGGCCACTTTCTTCGTGTTGCCTGTCGTAGACTGGTACACTACTTTGGCACGCATGATACCTCCGTTGACTAGGTTCACGTCTGGCTCCATCGGGAGCCCGAAATACCACAAGGCTCCCCTCAAGCCCCATATTGGGTAGTCTATAGTTGTCTTCCGCAGAAACCAGAGCCGGGAGGGTTACGTGCAGCGGGCGTTCGCTGCGTGGCTTACGGTGTCGAGTTGACAACCTCGATTGCGAGCAGGCCAGAGGAACTTCTGCAGAGGTCATCAAGTCATAGTGAGGAGACCTCTGGATGCGTTCGCCGTTTGGAGATCGCCCAGATAGGCGGGAGGTACGATGAGAAGAGCAGTGGCAGCTATCATGGCATTGATTGCGATTGCGGTCTCGCTGACTGCGTGCAGGGGTCCCGAGCCCATGAGCTTCGAGGAGCTGTTCTCTCCCTACAATCCCGTCGGGCATGTTCGCACATCGGACGTCGAGAGTATTCGGAAGGGAATCACGTACCGGGAGATCCTCACGCGCCTTGGCGCGACCCGAGACACGGGAAGCGGCCTGCATATTGCGCAGTATGTGGTGGACGAGAAGCAGAATCTGTACATCGGCTTTGCTGACGCGGACGAGGTCTGCACAAAGAGTGGGTCAGAACTGCTCCAGAATGCCCAGCCTATCGTCGACGACAGTGGCGCAATCGGCATCAGGGGCGTCGTGACGGACATTGTCCGGGGAAAGGATGGCATCACGATGCTCGTGGAAGGCAAGCTGGAACACGACACGTCGTTCGACAAGGCCAGCGTCACGGTGAACATGAAATCCGTCGTGCTGCGCGACAATACCCCCATCGCGGGTCTGTTTGCATTCTCGGAGATCAAGAAAGGCGATACGGTTGAGGTCACGTTCAACGGCCCGGTGGCCGAGAGCTACCCCGTTCAGGGTGTGGCAGCAACTGTGCGTATCGTGACTGCACCGTAGCGCAGCTGTCGGCCCTGTTTAGGAAGTCGGGGCAGCGCCTATTGCCTCACGGATGAACCTACTCGAACGAGGAGTCGTTGCCTCACATCAGAATCTACTCGAAACCGGATGAAGTTGCCAGTCCATGCCTTTACTCGGATTGATGTGGGGCTGGTCGTGTTTCCTGGTGAGGACTAGGTCCCGCAGGTGTCGTTCATCTGCAAGGATCGTATCATGGAGAGCGACGGGGTCAAGATGCTGCTCCTGAGCCCTGAGCACTTCCTTTGCTTGCTCG
>JAPLGJ010000176.1 GCA_026390215.1 Caldisericota bacterium | reverse complement strand
GGCAATAGCTACTTTCTGCTTCTGTCCGCCGGAAAGACGATGCGGAGGATAATCGCGGAACAGCTGCAGCCCGAGGAGACGCAATACATCCTCGACACGCCGAACCATCTCAGCATGGGGAAGCTGGAGGTTCTCCAGTCCAAACGCAATGTCATCCTCCACTGTAGTCGCTACCAGCTGGTTGTCCGGATTCTGGAACACCAGGCCGACGTCAACCCCTGGTCGCACGTCCTTCGCAGTATGAATGTCATCGTTCGACAGCAGATGCACATTACCGGACGTCGGACGCAAAAGCCCGCTGACAAGGCGGGCTAGTGTGGTCTTGCCGGATCCGTTGGGACCGACAATCGCCGAGATTGAGCCATCTGGCAGTTCCAGGTCAATGTCACGAAGGACCTGGACAGCCCCCGCGGAGGTCTCGATTTGATACGAGACCTTGTCGAGGCGGATCATCTACTTCTCTACAAACTCCAGGACGGCCATGTTCGCTGCATCACCCTTCCGATACCCTGCCTTGATGATACGCAGGTAGCCCCCGGGACGTGTGATGTAGCGATCTTTGGTCAACTTGAAGGCTTCATCGACTGCTTCGGGCGTCAGAAGGTAGGCGTGCAACTTGCGCCGCGTCGTCAAATCATCGACCTTTGCAGTCGTGATAAGTTTCTCCACCACACGCTTCACTGACTTTGCACGAGTAACTGTTGTCTCAATGCGACCCTTCTCGATCAATGAGGTCGAGATATTCCGCAGCATCATGGTGCGCAGGCCGCTGTATACGCCAAGCTTCTTCAGTTTTCTTCCATGTCTCATAGCAGGAATGCTCCTCTCGTCACGTTCGCGCTTACCACCGGTTGCGCGCTAATCTTCTGGGACGCTGATGCCGACATCTCTGAGGGCTTCGTCAACGCTCTTGCGACCGGCCTCCCCGAAACCGCTGACAGTCTCTTCGCGATGCTCCAGATAGTCAGTCACAGTCTCGACACCCGCCTTCCTGAGAACCTCTACCCAACGGCTCTTGACACCATCCACAGTCTCAAGGCTCTTTAACATGACGTTTTCGTTGGACGTCGTGGCTTCCGAAGCACTGTCCACAGAACCCTGCGTGGTCAGACACGCAAGCAATTGCCGCGCGTGACGATCCACAATGTGAAGAGCTTCTTCAAGCGCATCGCGGGCTCTAATGGTTGGAAAATGGGAAATCTCGACAATCAGGCGTTCAGAGTCAGCCTTCTGTTTGATTCTTACAGGTTCGACAGTGAAATTGGCTGTCCGTACAGGAGAGTAGATGCTGTCGAGCGCAATAGTGTCGACCGTCCCGCTCAGCAGCTCGTGGTTCTCCTCGTTGCTGACATACCCTACGCCGGTGCGCAGGAGCACCGTAAGATCGATGACGCTGTCATCTGCGGAGAGTTCTGCAATCTTCAACTCTGGATTGAAGATCTTGACTAGTGAGTTCTTCTCGAAATCCTCGGCCTTCACCACGCCCCTCCCCTGTCGCTTGAGAGAAAGGGTGGCTTCGCTGCCATCGACAATGGAAACCTGGAGGTTTCTGATGTTGAAGATGAGCTCCTGAAGATCTTCCTTGATACCAGGGAGTGACGTGAATTCATGAAGTGCACCGTTCACCTTGATTGCCACCGGCGCACTCCCCGGAATCGAAGACAAGAGAGCGCGGCGAAGCGCATTACCCATCGTGGTTCCGTATCCATGCTGCAATGGCTCGAAGACGAACTTGCCGTATTCGGCGGTCTCTTCAGCAGATGTCAGTCTGATACCTTCAAGCCCTTCTATCATGGCAGGCTCCTACTTCGAGTAGTACTCGATGACAAGACGGGTATTGATGGGAATGCCAATCTGCTCAGCCGTCGGAATCGTGAGCACAGTGCCCTCGAACTTGTCTGGGCTGAACGAAAGCCACTGTGGAGTGGCCGGCTTGCTGGCCACGGACTCCTGTACGCTGATCATGGACTTTCCGGTATCAGTCAGCGTCACAACGTCTCCCATTCTGACCAGGTACGAGGGAATGTCGACGCGGTGTCCGTTGACGAACACGTTGCCATGGCATACCATCTGGCGAGCGGACTTGCGACCCGGCTGGATCCCCATCCGGAACACGACGTTGTCGAGACGACGCTCCAGAAGCTCCAGCAACTTGCCGCCCGTAGGAATCGCCTTCTGGGAGTTCGCAAGAGCAAAGTAGCTCCTGAATTGGCGCTCTGCCAGACCGTAGGCAAGGCGGAGACGTTGCTTCTCCTTGAGGTGAAGCTCATAGTCGCTGTCCTTGCGGAACTTCTGGTCGATTCCGTGCTGACCCGGCCCCATCTTGCCGCGCTCGATCGCGCACTTGCCGCTGGAGCAGCGAGAGCCCTTGAGGAACAGTTTCGTATTCAGTGCGCGGCACTTCCGGCACGACGCATCAATGTATCTGGACATAGTCGCCCCCTATACCCTTCTGATCTTGCGCGGCCTGCACCCGTTGTGCGGGATGGGCGTAACGTCCTTGATGGACGAAACGTTGAGGCCAGCAGACTGCAGAGCACGGACAGCGATCTCACGACCCGAACCAGCGCCCTTCACAAACACGCTTACTCTGGACATTCCCATGGCGATAGCTTTCTCGGCTGCTTTCTGTGCGGCAACCTGAGCAGCAAATGGAGTTCCCTTCTTGGAACCCTTGAAACCGGCGCTTCCGGACGAGCCCCAGCATACAGTGTCACCCTGGGCATCGGTGATCGTTACAAGGGTGTTGTTGAACGACGAGAAAACATACGCTTTCCATTCGCCAACGACCCGTTTCTCTTTCTTGCGCTTGACCACTTTCTTCTTGATGTTGATGTCTGCCATACGATCCCCTTTGCCTATACCTTGGATGCCTTGGAACCGACGGTCTTCTTCGGTCCCTTGCGCGTTCGGGCATTCGTCCTGGTGCGTTGACCGCGAACGGGCAGTCCTCTCTTGTGACGGACGCCACGGTAGCAGTTGATCTCCATGAGCCTGCGGATGTTGGTCGAGACTTCTCGGCGAAGATCGCCCTCGACGACGAGATTGTCATTGATGGCCTTCTGAATTGCGAGAATCTCGCTCTCCGTCAGGTCCTTGACCTTCTTGTCCTCAGATACCCCTGCAACACTGCAGATCATCTTATAGTTTGACTTGCCGATGCCATAGATGTAGGTCAGGGCAATGCCCACCTTTTTCCCGGCAGCAAGATCGATACCACTAATACGAGCCACTTGTCCTCCTTTACTTACCCTGGCGCTGCTTGTGCTTCGGGTTCTCGCAGATCACCATGAGCGTACCGTTGCGCTTCACAACCTTGCACTTAGCACAGATCTTCTTTACAGACGGTCTCACTTTCATAGGTCGCTACTCCTTTCAACTCTTGACAACTACAGCCGGTAGGTGATACGTGCTTTTGAAAGGTCATAGGGTGTTATCTCAAGCCTTACCTTGTCTCCCGGCAGGATCTTGATGAAGTTGAGCCTCATCTTTCCGCTGATATGAGCCAGCACAATCTTGCCGTTGCCCAGTTTCACACGGAACATCGTCCCCGGGAGCGTTTCCACTATGACGCCTTCTGTCTCAATGACTTCTTTTTTGTTCATAGCTGTGTCAGGATGACGGGGCCCTGGGCCGTGACGGCTATCGTGTGCTCGAAGTGAGAGCTCTTGTGTCCGTCAACGGTAACGACCGTCCAATCATCGTTCAGAACGCGGACAGCGCTGCTGCCAGCGTTGACCATGGGTTCGATCGCGATCACCAGTCCCTCCTTGAGAGTAATACCCGTACCGGCACTGCCGTAGTTGGGAACCTCGGGATCCTCATGAAGGTCCTTTCCAACACCATGCCCGACGTAGTCACGCACGACACTCATGCCCTGGGACTCAGCCACTTGTTGAACTGCATGGCCGATGTCTCCCAGACGAGCTCCCACATGCGCGGCGTCGATGCCGGCGTACAGGCTCCTTCGGGTCGTCTCGATAAGCTTCTCATCCTGGGATGCCACCAGCCCACAAGCGACAGTAATGGCTGAATCTGCATAGTATCCTTCATAGATGAGACCGAGATCCAGCGAAACGACGTCACCTGAATTCAGAACGCGATGCCCCGGAATGCCATGGATGACCTGCTCGTTGATGGAAACGCAAAGCGTCGCCGGATAGCCCCCATAGTGCAGGAATGCTGGCTTCGCTCCGAGCTCACGGATGCGAAGTTCTGCCGCGCGGTCCAGTTCGAGAGTCGTCACACCGGGAGAAACCATCTCTCCTACCTGGCGCAACACCTCGGCGAGCTTGGCCCCGGAAACACGCAGGCGGTCGATGTCCGCAGCGGACTTAAGCCGGATCATCAAGAGCCCCCTGTATCCTGGCAAAAACAACATCCGGAGCACTGGCTCCATCAACAGTGATGAGCTTCCCCTGATCGCCGTAGTACACGGTCAGAGTCTTCGTCACCGCTTCGTAGGTACTCATCCTTGTCCTGACACTCTCCTCGCGGTCGTCTTCCCGCTGGATGAGGGCTTCGCCACAGAGGTTGCAGAGTCCCTCCCTCTCTGGCTGCGAATAGTACACGTTGTACACACTGCCGTCGGAAGGGCAGACGCGCCGTCCAGATATCCGGCGGAACGCTGTCTCTATCTGCAGGTCAACGTATACAGCTGCGGTCAAGCTAAGGTTTTGCTTTGTCAGATACTCGTCGAGAAATGCGGCTTGAGCGACAGTCCTCGGGTACCCGTCCAGAACAAAGCCTGCTTGCGCCTCCTGGGTCGACAGAAACGATTCGACGACAATCATGTTGACATCCTCGTCGCTCACAAGACCCCCAGCATTGATCTTGGCCGCAATCTCGGCAGGAAGCTTGCCCTCCCGCCGAAGACTCCGGAAGTACTCGCCACTCGAGAAGGTGGGCACTCCCCAAGTCTGTGCGATGAGCGCACCTTGAGTGCCCTTTCCCGAGCCCGGCAGTCCCAATAGGATGATACGTGGGTGCTTCGTCATTATTTCATGAACCCCTTGTAGTGACGCATCATCATGTATGCCTCGATCTCCCGAACGGTCTCCAGTGCTACGCCGATAATGATAAGCAGCGAAGTACCACCGAAGGCAAAAGCCGAGATTTGCAGATTCCGCATCGCGATGTTTGGCACGATGGCGAGGAACGCCAGGAAAATCGCAGTCGGCAGGACAATCCGGTCAAGCACGTTCTTGATGTAATGCGCGGTTGCCTCGCCAGGACGAACACCAGGCACATAGCCCCCGTATTTCTTAAGATCATCCGCAATCTTGGTGGGATCGTAGGTAATCTCCGTGTAGAAGTACGTGAAGAAGATAATGAGAAAGAAGAAGACAACATTGTGCGTCAGCGTAGTCGACTTCGTCAACGGTTCTGCAATATTAACATAGAACCAGGACGTCGACCAGAACTGCGACACGGTCGCAGGGAACATGAGAACGGTCGAAGCGAAGATGATCGGGAGCACGCCTGCCTGCACAAGTTTCAGGGGGATATACGTAGACTGACCACCGTAGACCTTGCGGCCGACGATACGCTTCGCGTATTGCACCGGGACCTTGCGCTCGCCTTCATAAGCAAACAGAACCAGAAGGAGGAGTGCGATTGCACCGAGAATACCGCCGACGAGGCCGAGAACACTGAGCGACTTGGCCTGGGTCAACCTGAAGGCCTGTGCCACGCCGACGGGAATGCGGCTGACAATGCCTGAGAAGATGATAAGTGAAACCCCGTTGCCAATCCCTCGCTCGGTCATGACTTCTCCAAGCCACAGCACGATGTAAGCTCCAGCTGTAAGACTCAGAACGATCAGGAGTTTCACGAAGAAGCCCGTGCTCGAGAGGTACTGCTGGAAGATGGCCAAGATACCAAAGGACTCGATGACCGCCAATCCAAGAGTGAGATACCGAGTATACTTCGCGATCTTCCGCTGACCTTCCTTGCCACCTTCCTTGCGGAGCTCCTGGAGCGCCGGGATGACCGAGCCGAGGAGTTCGATGATAATGGAGGCATTGATGTACGGAAGGACGCTCAGCGAGAAGATGGCGAAGTTGGCAACGCCACCGCCCGAGAACAAGTCAAGGAGGCCCAGAAAACCCCCCTTGCCAACCAGCTGTGCCACGGCTGCACGGTCGATACCAGGCACAGGAATGTATGTCCCGAGCCTGATAACGACAAACATCATGAGCGTGAACAGAATCCTGTTGCGCAGGTCTGGAAGCCTGAAAGCCCTCCTCAGCGTCTCGAACATCAGACGACCTCGCAGGTGCCGCCAGCCTTCTCGATCTTCTCACGAGCCGAAGCCGAGAAACCCGATGCCCGCACTTGAACCTTCGTCGTCAGTTCACCGTCTCCGAGTACCTTCACTGGAGCGTTGTAGAGCGCGTTCAGGTCAAGGGGCATTTC
>JAPLGJ010000088.1 GCA_026390215.1 Caldisericota bacterium | reverse complement strand
GAGGACTATGTGTATCAGATGCAGATGGGTGGCGCAGCACCGCTGAGGGTCTCGACACTCAGGGAACGTGTGCAGTCGAGTTGGGCGTCGGTCCGCCAAATCTTCCGTAAGGTGGCGCCTTGGGTAGCAGTAGGCATTGCTGTCGGCGCGTTCATCCACGGGTATGCACCCGAGGAGCTCCTGGCAAGGTATGCAGGCAGGAGCAACCCGTTCGCCGTCCTCATCGCGGTCATTGTCGGTATCCCTCTCTATTCCAGTTCCGAAGGCATCATCCCCATTGTCCAGGCGCTCTGGGCAAAAGGGTTGCCGCTGGGAACGACGATAGCATTCATGATGGCTGTCGTCGGGTTGTCACTGCCGGAGATCATCATCCTGCGGCGCGTGCTCAAACCGCGGCTCCTGGCAACCTTCGTCGGCATTGTCGGACTTGGTATTGTCATTGTCGGATATCTTTTCAACTGGGTGTTCTAGGCGACGCAACGGAAGTGGCAGGAACACCGCCCGGTCTCGACGAGGCCGGGTGGTGAGTTGTTCCACAGCAGCTTGCACGATCGCATGAGTGAGAGAAACAGGTTCGGAGAAGAGAAAGTGTCAGTCTTGTCTCTAGTCGTCCACAGTTCGCCCTATGCCGGGTTATGCTGTGACTGTTCTCTTTCTGAGACCACCTCTCGTATCTTGTTCACCACCTGTTCTGTATTCATATTCCGGATGTCGATGCCGATGTGCTTGTCTCTTGTAAATCCCGCACTATCAAACGCATCTCTGAACATCTTCTTCTGCATCGTAGGATCACAGGCGGCGACATAGAGTTCATCAATTTCGGCCCCTCTGAGCAATTCCTTCAGGTATCGGTCTCCATCTTCTGCACAAAGCTGTGGATGAACTCCTACCCATTCGAAGATGTTCTCTCTCCTCAGGGTGTTCAGGACTTCAAATGTGTCCATCGCCTGGAATGAAGGGCACGTTCCCTGGCACACGCACAACAGTAGTCCCTTCTTCATGACTGTTTCCTCCCATCTTCAAAGTACCCTATCGCATGGCTATCGCAGATCTTCGAGCATCCTCGGCAGAACTCGACGCAGTTGTCAGGATTCACAACATCCGGGTATCCGTCTTGACCAATTGCGTAGACCGCATGTGTACAGAAGTTCACACACTCGTAACACTTGACGCATTTGTCCTTGTCCGTGATGGGGTACCAATTCTTTGCCACGTCAGTCACCTCGTTTCGCTATTCTGGAAGTCTTCCAGCAGATCTGCAATTCTGCCCTCTCTCGCCTCGTCTACCGATACATTGCCCTTGAGAAGCTCTTTCGTTATGTCTGCGTTCTCAACAGACGATACAACCAGTTTCTCTGCCTTGGTCTCCTTGATGAACTCGGCAAACGCTACTGCATCTACTTCTTGCCTGAAATAGACATTTTCCACGTTTCTGACCTTCTTGAGTTTGGCGCCTTCGAGCTCCACAACAGTGAAGTACTCTGATTGTGAGATGTTGCTGCCCAACTCACTGTTCAACCCAAGGTGGTTCTTGGATGCGAAAGCGATAATCATTGCGCTACCTCCGGCATAGAAATGTGCATCCTGAAACGTGCCTCGTGATACCCCACCGGTACTTCTCATCGACCATGGCTCATCCACGATGGTCCCAAAACTGCGGGCCTCGCCTTCGACAGCAAGATCCCCGGGCAGAATGCCCGAAATGGCCTTGCATGTTGGCAATGCCATGTTGACCCCCCAGCCCTACGTGATGTGAAAGAGACTCTCCATGTGAATTGTAGTCTAGTTGCGCAACTTGACAACTTCAACCAGTACGCAGCACGGAATCGTTCACAAAGACCGAGTCTACCGAGCGAGTTCAGGTATATCTCTTATGAGTCGATGTGCTCTCGATGCCAGAAACGATCGTCCTGCGCCGTGTTCTCAAACCAAGGCTCCTTGCAACATTCATCGGTGTCGTCGGGGTTGGCATTCTGATCGTAGGGTATTTCTTCAACTGGGTCCTGTAACTGGAGACGATGCGCCTTCACCTGAGGAGCAAAGAAGCCCGGCCTTTCGAGGCCGGGCTTCTGATTCTGCTGATCTGGCTGAAGACTATGCTTTGTGTGTGTGCTGTTCCACGAGTTCGATCAATTCGGGGAAGTCGATGCCGTCACTCCTGAGTGTGCCCAGTGTTGGTACCCCGTCGGCATCCCAGCCGCGCCGTGCATACACCGCGTCCTGAAGCTGACGGTACTGCGATTCACGGTACTCGCGCAAGGCGGCCATCTTCTGCTGAAGGCTCATGCCTGCGATGTCCACGTGTGCGGCCTCGGTCAACTGCTTCTCGTAGCGCTCCTCCCGGGACAGGTACTCCTCTTCGGTGACAGGACCCATGCCACGGTACGGCATCCAGTCGTCCTTCCGAGTCCCCTGGCCCATGCGCAGGTTGAAGACGCGCTGGAAGTCATACACACGTTTGCTCTGTGCAAGCAGTCCGTCAAGATCGAGTGCGACACCCGTCATGCCCTTGTACAGCAGAAGGTAGTTCTCGATGTGTTCAGGGATCTTGGCGGCCTGCATTCCCGTGTATTTGTCACGGTTGTCGCGCGGCTCGGAATCGTTCCAGGGGAGCTTGCACAGACCCATGAGCGAGAACCAGGTTCGGAAAAGGGGGAAGAAGGAAAGAGCTTCGGCCTTGTCGTCGAACGTCGGCAGTTGGCCCTTGACTTGATCCATGAAAATGAGCCACGCCTCGTCGTGCTGCGGACCCTTGGTGGCCATGGCATATCCGCCCTGCTGAGCCAGCGAGTCCTTGGACATGTACTCCGAGACTTCCATTCCCTTGACCTCCATGCCGATGTCGTTCAGGAAGTCGGCGTCGGCATGGTATTGTTCGACCAGAAGCCCTTTGAGTCTGTGAACACCCAGGCCGGCGACCAGGCCGAAGCCACGACCCTCACCGAGCCGATGAATCAGCTCGAGAGCGTCCATATCGCTGCCGAAGTGCAGGTCGAGGCCACCCGTGACTTCCTTGTCGATGATGCCATTCTCATAGCACTCCATGAGGAAGGCAAGCGTCGTGGCGAAGCCTACGAGATCGATACCATAATAGTCACAGTAGAAGCTGGCCTCGGCGACAAATAGCGGGTCGAAACTGCCGGTGTTGGAACCCAGCCCACCCACTGTCTCATATTCGGGCCCGTCGATGAGCACCTTCTGACCTTTGAGAGGCCCTGTCTTCAATTGAACCGTGTCGATGCCATGGGCACACGACATGGTGCAGCCCAGCCAGCAGCCGTCGGGCATGTCCTGACTGATGAGACGGAACCACACGTCGCTCCTGATATCGACTGTCCTAGCGTCCGAGCCGAACTTGAAGTTCTTGACTGGCAGGACATCGACCTTGTCAAGGATTTCGACCGTGTTGGCAGTCCCGATCTCGCGCATCCTGCTGTGGGTGTGATCGAGCGTCAGGATCTCCTTGTTCATGCGCCCGCCGGCGGTCTTGATAGGTTCCAGGTCAGGTGGGTTGTTGATAAGAGGAGTCGTTCCTGCGAAGTGGACGACCACTGCCTTGATCTTCTTGTCTCTGAAAACGGTCCCCGGCCCCCCACGTGCCAGCTGCTTGAGGCGTGTGTGGTTTCGTTTGGCATCCCAGTAGCTCACATGGATAAGGCCGAGGAGGGAGTGTTCTGCGCCAGTACCCGAGACTGCGACGCTGACGTTCTTGCGATCGCCGGCGCCATCAGCATACATCTCGTGCAGAACCTCTGGCAGGTCGATACTGTTGCTGGGTTCCTCGGGAGCGGTCTCGATGGTGATGAGGCCTTTGTTGCCATCGATGAAAATGATGACATCCTCCTCGGCCTTGCCCTGCACTTCAACAGCGTCAAAGCCAGAGAACTTCATGTATGGGGCGAGATACCCTCCGCCGTTGTTGTCGACCGGGACTCCTGTCTCCGGAGAGATGGTGACTGAGTGCATCTTCCCAGCACCGGGATACTGGGTGATGCCAGTGAGAGGTCCGGCGCAAAAGATCAATTCGTTTTTGGGGTCATTCCAGTGCGTCGTCGGCGTGACTGCTTGCCAGAGATAGTACATACCATAGCCGCGCCCGCCCGTGAACTTCTCCTTGACCATTGGGTCGATGGGACGTTCCTCGATGACACTCGTCGTCAGGTTGATGTACAACCTGCGGTCTGTGTATCCTCGTTCGATTCTGGCAGGCTTATACGGGTACGACGCAAGAACTCTGTGCGCTTGACGCATTTCCTCGATGGTTTTCACCTTCTACCTCCGGGTTGGCAGTGAATCCGCTCACATGGTAGGTCAATCAACACGCTGTTCAAGACGGCGCGCCACCAACGGCTGTCTACGTCTGCGGTATATCCTCGCTTCTCCTGTATCAGCAACAGGCCCGGCATACACCGGGCCCAGGGGAGGAGAAACGAGGGTTCAGGTCAGAAAATGACTTTGGAGCCCCCAAGGTAGGCGGCGCGGACGCGCTCGTCGTTCTTGAGGTCACAGGCGTCGCCCTCGATGGCGATCTTGCCGAGTTCCAGGATGTAGCCGTAACGTGCGACGCCCAGCGCCTTGCGGGCATTCTGCTCCACCAGGAGGATAGAGACGCCCTCTTCCTCGTGGATCTGCCGGATGACCCGGAAGATCTCCTGGACGATGATGGGGGCAAGTCCCAGCGAGGGTTCGTCGAGCAACAGGACGTGGGGCTTGGAGATGAGACCGCGCCCGATGGCCAGCATCTGCTGTTCGCCGCCCGAGAGCGTCCCCGCGAACTGCTTGCGCCGTTCCTTGAGGATGGGGAAGAGGCCGAAGATCCATTCCTTGGTCTTCTGCAGTTCTTTGCCCGCTGGCATGTTGCGGACGCCATAGGCGCCCAGATTCAGGTTTTCCTCCGTCGTCAGGGTGGCAAAGACGTGTCTGCCTTCGGGCACATGAGAGATGCCCAGCCCGGCGAGACGAAAGGCGGGCGTCGCGACAAGGTCCTTTCCCTTGAATTCGATGGTGCCTCCCTTGATGGTCTGGATGCGGGAGATGGACTTGAGCAGCGTCGTCTTTCCTGCCCCGTTTGCGCCGAGCACGGCGACGATGTCATGTTCGCCCAGCTCGACGTCGATCCCCTTGAGGGCCTGTACGGCTCCATAGTTGACGACAAGGTTCTTGACGGCCAGGACTGTCGCCATGTCAGTCATCCTCCTTGCCCAGGTAGGCTTCGATGACGTGTTGATCGTTATAGACGTCCTTTGGCAGGCCTTCGGCGATCTTCTGCCCCATGTCCATGACGGCAACCCAGTCCGAGATGCCCATGACGACCTGCATGTCATGCTCGATGAGCAGCAGCGTGAATCCCTCCTTGACAAGGGACTGCAACAGGACCATCAAGTCCTCACTTTCCTTGTCGTTGAGTCCAGAGGAGGGCTCGTCCAGAATCAGAAGGTGGGGAGCGGTCGCGAGTGCGCGGGCGATCTCCAGGTAGCGCTGCTTGCCGTAGGGCAGGTTCTTGGCCAGTTCGTTGCGGTATCTCCACAGGCCCACCTGGTCGAGGCGATAGGCAGCCGTCGCGACGATGTCGCGTTCCTCACGGACTTCGGCGACCGTATGCATGACCGCGGCCCATGTCCCGGACCGCGCATGACAGTGGGGGCCAGACATGATGTTCTCGATACAGGTCAACGACGGGAACAACCGGATGTTCTGGAAGGTGCGGGCGACGCCATAGCTGATAATGGTGTGGGGCTTGAGACCCGTGATGTCGCGTCCGAGGAAGTCAATGTGCCCCGACGTTGGCTTGTAGATGCCTGTGATCATGTTGAACAGCGTCGTCTTGCCGGCGCCGTTGGGCCCGATGAGCGA
>JAPLGJ010000147.1 GCA_026390215.1 Caldisericota bacterium | reverse complement strand
AACCGCCTTGGCCGCCTTGACGACAGCTCCACCCGAAACGAACGTGGTCGAGGAAGCATAGGCCCCGACGTCGAACGGCGTCAGGTCAGTGTCGCTGGAGAGGGCGCTGATCTTGTCCATGGTGACCCCCAGGACTTCAGCGGCCATCTGCGACAGAATGGTGTCGGAACCGGTACCGATATCGGTGGCTCCCATGGTCAAGAAGTAGCTCCCGTCCTCGTTGAGCTTGATGGAAGCAGAAGCCATATCAATCAGTGGAATACCAGAGCCCTGCATGTGCATCGACATGCCGACGCCACGAACCTTGTGACCACTGCGCACGCGCTTGCCGCGTTTCTCTGTCCAGCCGATTGCCTCAGCTCCCAAGTCGAGGAGGCTAGGGAGTGAGCTGCTCTTGATTGTCTGGGCGACTCCCTGACGGCCTTCGCCGAGAGCCTCGAAGATTGGCGAACCTTCCCCGACTCTGATCATGTTCTTCTTGCGCAACTCGATCGGATCCATGCCCAGTTTGGCGGCCAGATCGTCGATCGTGCACTCGAGGGCAGCATATCCCTGGGTCGCTCCATAGCCACGATACGCACCGGATACGGGAAGATTTGTGTAGACTGCATCGCCAAAGAACCGGACGTCAGTCGCCTTGTTGTAGAGCGGCAGGGTCTTGCTGCCAGTATTAGACATGACCGTGAGGCTGTGACTGCCATAAGCCCCAGTGTTGCTGAGCACGTACATCTTGAGAGCTTTGAAGTGGCCCTCCGTATCACAGCCGATGCTCATATCGATCTTCATCGGGTGACGGGTCCTGGAGGAGACGAACTCCTCTTTGCGCGTCAGCTCGATCTCGCACGGAAGCCCTGTCCTGATCGTTGCGCAGGCCACAAGGTCGTCAATGAGGACCTCCTGCTTGGTGCCAAAACCGCCGCCAATTCGAGGCTTGATGACACGCAGCTTGCTCATCGGAAGATCAAGAACCCTCGAGACGATGCGGCGTGCGTGCCAGGGGACCTGCGTGCTTGACACGATGACAATCTTCCCCATGTCATCCGTGTAGGCGAATGCCGTGTGTGTCTCCATCGGAGTGTGCTGAGCATAGTGCGTCTGGAACGTCTCAGAGATGGTCACCTCGGATTCCACCAACGCCCTGTCGACGTCCCCAACGTTGATGTCCACGTGTGCTGCAACGTTGTGCGATGCATCATAGGCACCCTTCGGATCTTCGGGATGCACGATCGGAGCTCCCGGCTTCATCGCGTCGTCGGCGTCAAGAACAGCAGGCTCTTCCTTGAAACCCACTTTGATAAGCCTGAGCGCCTGCTCCGCCACATCCTTGGAGTCCGCAAAGACAGCAGCCACGCGGTCACCCACGAAGCGCACGCGCTCGGTGAACATCTGGTTGTCGTAGGGCGAAGGTTCCGGCCAACCCTGTCCGGCCGTCGTGTAGAACGTACGCGGCGTATTCTTCCAAGTCAGTACGAGACGGACACCAGGGAGTGCCTCCGCAGCGCTGGTATCGATCGAGTCAATAGTCCCATTCGCGATCGGGCTGGTCAGTATCCTTCCATGCAAACGGTTCGGAAAATCGCGTGCCGCGATATCGTCCGTGTACATCGGAGCTCCGCTGACCAGAGCGTAGCCGTCAACCTTGTCGACGGACTTGCCGACCACATGCGTCGCGGGATATGACCCTTCGGTCAGGTGACGGAAACCCTTTCTCTCAATGCTCATCTCTTGTCCCCTTTCCGGAGCTGCGCGGCGGCGTAGAGGACTGCCTCAACCTGCTGTTCGTACCCTGTGCATCGGCAGTAGTTGCTGTCCATCGCCAACCGGATTTCTTCTTCGGTAGGATCAGGGTTTTCGTCCAGCAGCGCCTTGGCAGACGTGATGGCACCAGGCGCACAGTATCCACACTGGACGGCACCATTCTTCACAAAGGCGTCCTGAAGGACGTGGAGGTGGGCCTGGTCCCCTATGCCGCGTACGGTCGTCACGGCGTGTCCGTCAGCTTTGGCGGCCAGTGTCAGGCATGAAGCGACAGGGCGCCTGTCCAGCAAGACGGTGCACGCGCCGCAGTCTCCCGAGTGACAGCTGCCCTTCACCTCGAGGTAGCCCTCGCGCCGCAGGACATCCAGCAGGACCTCGTCCGGTTGAACATCAAAGGAACGTTCAACGGCATTCACCGTTATCGAGATAGTCATTGTGCCACTCCTGTCATGTGCTCTTCCAGGTTGAGGATAGCCGCCCGCACCAGCTCACGCCGGAACTCGCCCGTCGCGCGAAGGTCACTGCCGACCTCGACGACGTCGGGAGCCATCTCCGCCACTCTCGCAAACGTCTCATGCGACAATGACTTTCCGACAAGTCCTTCAGAGAGTCGGGGGTAGAGAGCGGCATGGCCCGGACGACCGGCGAAAACCAGATTGGCTGCCGTCATGAACTTGCCGTCACTACTGACAAGTGCTGAGAAGTGCAGTGTCGAAATATCCTGCAGGGTGCGTGTGAACCGCCACAGGAATCCACTCGAGCCGGCATTCCCTGCCGGCAGCAGGATCCCCTTGATGATCACCCCCGGCTGCTTCGCTTCGATGTAGCCGGCGAGAGGCATGATACGCTCAGCACCGTCAAACAGTCGCACCTGTGCGCCCAGGGCAACGAGATGGGGCACGACATCGTTCCATGGCTGGTTGCGTCCAATGACTCCGCCGACCGTGATCATGTCCCGCAAGTTGTTTTGAGCGATACGGCCCGTCCACCAGGCGAGCGAACCCCCAGCGTACTTCTTGATGTCTGCATTGCGACTGACTGTCGTGAGTGTAGTCTGAGAGCCGATTTCGATCCCTTCCCTGGATGCTGTTATGTAGTCGAGGCCGCAGCGCGACAGGTCGATCAGTGTCGTGATTTCCGGATTCCGGCGAAGGATCAGCTCCACGCCACCACCAACATACGCGGCGGCGGGACGGAGCTGCTGCGCCTTGGCGAACGCATCCTCCAGAGATGTTGCATGATAGTACTCAGTGATTCTGCCCATCAGGGCCTCCTTGCAGACAATGCCGATAGTCATACGTATCATACCTTCGCGGCTCCCAAAATACAACATCCAGGCAGGCCGTGAACCCACACCGCCCTCTAGCATCGAGGGGGGAGCCGACCCATACTGGGCTCAGTCCTGGGAAGTGGTAAGTGATGATGACAACCATCGGGAGATATCACCGCAGCGGCACTGCGGTCAGGTGCCAGGACGAAGTCACCGAAGAACGCGCACTAACCATCTATGTGAACGGCACGCTGGCAGTGCGCCTTGCGAGCTCGGGCGAACCGGTCGATGCGGCCGCGGTGGGCCACGCTCTGATGCGCTCCTGGAATCTCAGAAAGGCAGTCTTGATGTGGACGGGGCGCATTCCAGCCCGGGCGGTTGTCCAATTGGCCTCGAGGAGTGCTGCGACTGCTCAGGCAATCGCTCTTGCGGAAAGGGTTGGGGTCACTGTCATCGCCTTCGTACGAGCCAAACGTATGAATGTCTGCTCACACCCGGAACGAGTAGTGGCCTGACAGTGCCCTACTCGCTGTGTGACGCGGCGTCGATCTGGGCCTGCTCCTCCCTCTCCTGCTGTTCTGCACTTTGGATGTAGAACGAAAGCTTGAGAAATTCTTGTGAAAGATCCACCGAGAGCACTGGGACTTTCTCCGGCACCTTGACATTCTGTGGAGCAAAGTTGAGGATGCCTCGAATGCCCGCTTCGCAGAGGGTTCGCGCGACGGTTCGGGCCCCGGATGCAGGAACGGCGATAACCCCGATGGCGATGTGCTCGCGGCGGACGACAGTCTTCAATTCATCGACAGAGTACACAGGGATGCGCTCTACGCGCGTTCCGATCTTGCGTGGGTCCGTGTCAAACGCCGCAACATACCTGAATCCCCACTTCTGAACTGTGCGACTGGCAATGAGCGCTGTTCCAAGAGAGCCTACCCCCACGATACAGCACTTCCACCGTTCGACACCACGCCCGAAGATGGCTTCGACTTCGGTCTTCAGTCGAACGACATCGTACCCGGTGCCACGTTTGCCAAATCGACCGAAGACTGACAAGTCCTGTCTCACCTGTTCGGCGCTCACACCGGTTAGCGAAGCCAGCTCCCGGGATGAGAGTGTCGACGCTCCTTGCTGCTCAAGGTATGTGAGACAGCGCAGATACATGGCCATGCGCGAAACAGTCGCCTTTGATATGTCTCCCAATCTGTAGTTCGTCATCGTCAGTACCCTCACATACCGTCCTGCCCAGATGCGCGACCATTGCCCTGGATCACATCGCGCTCCTGCTCGCGCAAGAACTCCAGAAGCAGCAACTGCGCTCGGGGATCAGACATCTCTTCAGACGAGAAGACCGCTCGTAGCTCCTCGGTATCAACAGCATATGCCAGATTCCCTTCTGAGCGGTGGATATGCCACCGCACTGCGCTGTCAGCAATGAGCAGGGCAAAAATGGTCGATGCCAGGTCTCCAAATGGCAGACAGTCAATGTGGTCTGTATGAAAGGTTGCCCCGAGTGTTGTGCCTTCACCTGAGACACTCCGTAGATCGACTCCTCCACCGGTCAACTCTGTGTTTTCCTTGAGGAATGGCAATCCAAGACCAAACCTCCTGATGTTGTGCGGCCGCGTGGTGAAGAACGGATCAAACACACGTGTGCGGATTTCGGCATCCATCCCGCGCCCGTTGTCCCGAACCGAGAAGACAAGCAGATGCTTTGCCGGATCCTGGTCGATGTCGAGCCATATTTGAGTGGCTCCGGCCGTCACACTGTTGGAGGCAATGTCCAGGATATGGTCTGCTATCGTCCTCATAGGAGCCTTACACCTCTTCCATTCTCATGTCGAAGAGCCATGAGTACTTCATGAACACTCAACTCCTCGATCTCGAAGACATACCGGGGAGGACTTATGCAATCAAGGTTGTGAGCATCGCTGTTCGAGACGAACTGCGGATGACCAGGAAGCTGTGCAGCGATTCTCTCGATGTTGACCTTATGGGCGACCTCATAGGTGGGAAACTCCATGTCTGATGTCACCATCCCCAGCTGGTACAGAAGTCCGTATCGGCGGTCCAGATGGCTCGGCACGACGACACCGTTCAACTGTTCGACAAGCCCTCTGAGTTCTTCGAGACTCAGCAGACTTGCCATGGAAAGCAGGAAGGGAAACTGGCCTACAAACTCATCGCGGTCATTGCAGACAAGCTGATAGCCGAAACGTTCAGGGTCGTTGACGATGCGCGGGTACGATGCCAGCAGTCTGCGACCGAATTTCCAGAGGGCATCCATCGTCTCAAAGTAGCAGAGCAGGTGGACTTCCTCCGCCGTGGTAGCTTCAATCCCTGGCACGAGCAGAATGCCAACCCGCTGGAATGCCCGCTGGAATGCAGGCACGTTGCACGCCGCATTGTGGTCGGTCAGAGAAGCAACCCATACCCCACGCGCAGCGAGCCGCTCCGTCACCTCGCCCGGAAGCATCGTGATATCCGCACACGGCGACAGGCACGAATGCAGGTGCAGGTCACCGGCTACCTCGAGCACGAGTTACCTCAGTCCAAGGATGTAGAGCTTCCCTGAAACGGTATACGCTGAATCCTTGGAATAGAGGATCGTCAGCTGTTCCTTTGCGGCACGCTCGACCACGTCGGACTCACAGGTTCGCCCTTCGCAGACGATGACGATGCTGATACCGACCATCGCTGCTACAGCGATAACATTGACGTGTGTCTGGATGGTCGCCCAGGCAGATCCCTGAGCAGCCTTGGCAATGACTTCGGAGAGAAGGTCGCAGGCATACCCTGACGTT
>JAPLGJ010000213.1 GCA_026390215.1 Caldisericota bacterium | reverse complement strand
TTGCCTGGGTCCGACGCCCTACGGGAGGTAGAGCAGTGCTTCACGACATGGAAGTCACCTACTCGGTGTCCATCCCACAGTCGGATCCTCTCTATGCTCTGGGGCTGGAAGCGTCGTATGAGTGGATAAGCGGGCCGATTGTCGCGGCTCTCCTGGCTGTTGGAGTATCGGCCGCGCTTGCCCCGCACGGTTCCACCGGCTTTGTGTCCGCATCGTGCTTCACCGCGCCGGGGACAACCGACATCGTTGTTGGACACAGGAAGATCGTCGGCTCCGCACAGCTGCGAACAAGGGACGGTTTTCTCCAGCACGGCTCAGTCGTTCTGAAAAACGACCTGGAGAAGCTCTTTGCAGTCGTCCGGACGTCCCAGTCAAACGCGCATGATGCCGCACGGCGAGCCGATTGCCTCATGACCAGTGTCAGCGACGAGACACACCGGGCCGTCTCATTCGGCGAAATGGCAGAGGCACTCGTTGCAGCCTTTTCGGGTGCCGACGGCGTCCGCCTCCTTCGGGATTCTCCTAGTGCGCAGGAGGTACTCAACGCTTCCGCCATTGTCGCTCGGAAATACAGCCGAGAAGACTGGAACGCTTTCAGATGAGAGGAATCATGGTATAGTCTTATGATTACTATCTGAGTCGTCTGTCCACAGAGGCAGACGCGACCGAGGAGTGATAGGATGGGAAAAGAAAGCAGGATCAGACAGGAACGCAAGGCGGGCCTCGTCGAGAAGCCGGGAACGTATCACAAGGACCGGTTTCCCGTTGTCATGCGAGTCATTGCCGTCGTACTCATCGTCGCGCTCGCCACGTGGGGCTCCTTGTTTGCGGTCAAGAGCACTACCGGAACAATAGCATATCAGGTCGGCACGGGCAAAGTCCTCCAGTCCGATATTGCGGCGCGCGTCCAGAACTACATAGACATGTATACGCAGTACGGAATGGACCTGACGGCGGCAGAGAATGCCAGCACGCTCAAGTCCGTTCGCAAGAACGTCATTGACAGCTCGATCGAGCAGGAGCTGTTCATCCAATATGCCACATCCAAGAACTTGAAGATCGACGAGGCCAAGCTGAAGACCGCTCTCGACACGGAAGTCGAAACTGCCGTCACACAGTCCAAGACGCAGTTTGGAACGGACACTCAGGGATTTGATGATGCAGTCATAGCTCAGTATGGCTCAATGGACAAATTCAGAGCCAAGCTCCGCACGCAGATCCAGCCATACGTTGAACGGCAGCAGCTTGCTGATGCGGTGACTGCTGAGGTCGACGCAGGCGTCACCGTCTCGGACGCGGACATCAGGACCTATTTCGCGTCTCAGGGACGTGTCAACGCCGATCATCTCCTCATCATGATAGACGCTGACAACGACTCTTCCTCGACAATCGCTGCGAAGAAGAAGGTCGCTCAGGCCATCTACGATGAAGTCGTGAAACAGAAGAGTGAGAACGCCACGTTCGATTTCGTCAAGTACGCTCAGGAGAAGGCGGCCGAGCTCAACAAGAAGACTGCGGGATATGCTCGCTACGAGACATTGGGCTTCTTCACCACAGGACAGATGGTCAAGGAATTCGAGACTGCCGCCTTTGCGGCCAAGACTGGCGACATCGTCGGACCTGTCCAGACGGAGTTTGGCTTCCATATCATCAACAAGATCGCACAAGAACCTGTCAGCACGATCTACGATACAGCCGAGACAGTGAAAGCCGCACACGTCGTCCTCGGCTTCGGAACCGGAGACCAGACGACAGGAGCGACGGCTGCCGAGACCCTTGCAAACAAGGTGTATGCAGAGCTCCAAAAGGGCTTGTCGTTCAAGACCGCGATCACCAAGTACTCCACGGATGCCGACGCCACAACCGGGGGTATCCTGGACTACTTCTCGAGCGTCGGCGATGCGACCCGCTTCGATGCCCTCGCAACTCTGAAAACCGGCCAGTACACAAAACCTTTCGTCGATGGGTCTTCGTACGAGATTGTCCAGCTTCTGGACCGAAAGCCTCTCGTGAAGGCGAACCTGAGTGACAAAGCTACATATGACAAGGTCAAGATTGCCCTGGAAGATGAGCGCAAGGCGGCCGCAAAGATCACCCTGGTAACCAAACTCAAGGAACAATTCCCCGTCCGAGAGGGACAGTGGTCCCGTATCACCCGATGGTACGGCCGTGGTATCGGCAAGGTGCTGGGAGGCATTGGGCAGTGGATCGTCAAAGCCACGGGCAAGGGAACGACGACTCCGCCAGCGACGGACGTGCCAACCACTCCCTCAGCTCAGTAGCCATGCTCGTGAAAGACGACACTGATTCGTCCAGAAGGCCCCCAGTCCCGGCGCGCCCAAGGGTACGCCGGACAGCCTTGATCACGATGGTATCGCTTGTCCTGCTCGCCCTCGTCGCAGCTATCGTTGCCGTCCCGGTTGCAGGTTCACGCAATGTCGCCTTCTACGTCAATACTGAACCGGTTACTGAGGAACATCTCCTGGCGATGATTGTCGACCTGCCCTTCGACGCGACCAGCGACCACTACAAGGTACGAGTGGATCTCGCGGATCCGTCGGACCCAAAAACACAGTATCTTGTTACGGGGTTGAAGACGGAAGCCATACAACGACTCATTGTCATGCACGCTCAGTCCGACGAGGCTCGACGACTTGGAATTGTCGTGAGTCCATCGGCCATCGACGCCGCCGTCGAGGCCTATGTGACTGACCACGTCTTGCCAGACGACACGAGCGAGACGGAGAGACTGCGGTCTCCGGCTATGCGCTCGTACATCCAGCTCTGGGCCACGTCCAAAGCCTATGAAGAGAACCTGAACAAGGATACCGCAGTGTCGTCAGACGAACTGCACGAGTATTTTGCCACATGGGGCTGGAACTACACCGACTCGACAGGACGCCAGCTTACTTTCGAGCAGACAGGCGCAAGACTTGCAGAAGATGCTCTGGCAAACAAGAAGTTCCAGATCGTCCTCGAAGATCGCATGCAGCTTCTCAGGAAGGCGAGCGGCCTTGTGAGCGGTGATACACGCTACAAACAGTTCATGAGGTGGTGGAACACCATGTTTGGCATCCAAGTCCCAGATTCACTTGAACCACTGCAGGTCGACACAGTCTCGTGACACGCCCACGAAGAGAGGTTCCGGCTGGTTCGGCCGCCCCGGAGAACCCCAGGAACATCAGCCCAAAGACGAACCGTCCTCCTCGCAGCAGACGTTCCAGAACGGACACCCGCCAAAACAATCCCCAGGCCGAGCCGGCACTGACCAAGTACAACGAACTCCTTCAGGACATCCAGGACGAAACCAGCTTCTTTCTGCCCGTGGATGCACTGAGTGCGGGCACGCACCGATACCTCTATCATCTGGGAGACTTCTCGGCCACGAATGCTGCACAGATGCAGCGCTTTCTCGACGACAAGCGTGAAGTGCTTGCGAAGCTCGAGCAAGGGAAGCTCGGCAACAGCGAGCACCGCTCAGCGCTCGTTCTTCGGCCCTATATGGACAGCCTGTCCGCCCTGATTGGAGCCGGATACTTCGGGGATACTCTCTGGCAGCTGCGCAACGCCCGACGGGGCCTCTATCAATTGCTGTATATGACGGAGATCCCTGCCTACGTCCGCGGGAAGGCCCTCGCTCGCCGACTCGAGGAACTGTCGACACCTCCGACCGCGCCTGCAGAACAAATCCAACTACGTTCTGGCTCTCACCAGGAGCTGGCTCTTGAGGAATTTCACATCATTGACCAGTACCTCCACTTCGCGGAAGACAGGGCCAGTCGCTTCGACGACAAGCAGGCTATTGCGGAGCGCATCGTCAAGGCACGCCAGTACATGAGCAGACTGGAGCCACGGCTGGCTCACTCCACCAGTACTGGCGATTCCACCCGGGATCCAGTACTCTCCATCCTGCTTCCTTCGCTCGACGAGGCACGCACAAGAGAAGCCCAGGAGCATCTGGAACGTGAGACAGAGACGTTGAAGCGTCAATTGAGCGAGACAGCTGCCCGACTTGATGTCTCCAGAAGCACGGACGAGGTTGTGAGGGACGTTCTTCAAGCTTCTATCACGCGGCGCCTGGATCAAGCAGCCATCGACGACTGGATGAACAAGGATTATCCTCGCCTCCACTCTTTCTTCCCCGGCTACAGACTCAAGTCCGTACCCGTGCTGGGGGACGAGCTCGCACCACGTCCGGCCTACGATGATCCAGAAGCGGTTGCCCTGAAAGGTGCCTCACTCAACCGGCGACAGACCGTCTGCCCGATAGCGTCTTCCCATCGCTGGCTTTCGCCCGAGATCGCTCTCATGATGACCTATTTCCCTGGCAAAGCATACATCCAGACCGCAATCAGCAGCTGGGACCCATGTCTTGCATTTCACGTTCAGCGAGAGACCTTCATTACGGCACTCTCTCTGTTCGAGCTGCAGAACATTGCCAACCTCGACGGCATGCTGACGCTGCAGAACAGTCTGCTTACGACGCTCCAACTCCTCATCGAGGACACGGCAGCTGCGCTCGATATCGAAATCCTGCAGAACAGGCTCACCCATCATGACGCGCGCTCGTTCCTTCAGGAACGCGTCCCGTTGCTTCCCGATCTTGCGTCGTCGTTTTCATCGATCGCCACATTCGACTTTGGCATTTCTCTCGCCCGGTTCATGTTCCGAACTCGCTTCCGGGAAATGCGCAGAATCTCCCGGACCAGCAACAAGAAGGTCTCCTGGGCCTCGTTCTACCAGAGTATCTTCGAGCAGGGTACGTTCGACCCCGCTCAACTCAAGAATTCATGAGCAGTGAGCCTCTGCCCACGACGGCCAGCGCTGACCGCCCGCTGTTCCTTGCCATCGCCGGAAACATCGGCGTGGGAAAGTCTACGCTGACGCGTCATCTGGCCGACACATGGGGGCTTACTCTGCTCCCTGAACCGGTCAAGGAAAACCCTTTCCTCAAGCTCTACTACGATGATCCCAAGCGATGGGGTATACAGTCTCAACTCTTCTTTCTCACGCAGCGGGTGAAACTCTTCAAGGAGGCCGGCGCCCTGAGTCATGCCAAGATCGTGGACCGCACCCTGTATGAGGACGCAGAGATCTTCGCCCGTACAGCGCTGTCCCGTGGCGAGTACGAGATCTATCTGCAACTGTACGAGTACCTGCTGGAGAACCTCCCGGTACCAAACCTCGTCGTCTATCTCCGTGCGTCCACAAGAACACTCTCACGACGCATACAGTCGCGGGGGCGTTCGTTCGAGAAGGCCCTGCCCTCTTCCTACCTTCGGAAACTCAACGAGCGCTATGATGCATGGGCAAGCTCGTTTCTGCGCGCCCCGCTGATCGCCATCGATACAGACGACCTCGATCTGTTCAGCCTTTTCGGCGAATACGAGAGGGTTACCGACCGCATTGCTGAAGCGCTTATGCAGAAAGGACTGACGTGGCAGCACACGACTACGATACCCAGGCATTCCTGAGCATCCTCCCTGAACCTCTACAGGAGGCACTCGAGCATCTGGACCGGTTCGACGAGCTCGTCGAGGTCGTGCTGGACCTTGGACGTGTTCCTGAAGCTCGGTTCGAATTCGATTTTGCTGCCCTCAGCGAGAGCAGAGTCACGAAGGGGGACATCGACTCGATCGTCCGAAAGGTTGGAGAATTCGACCGCGACAACCGCGCCGGAATCGAACAGACGCTGCATCGCATTTCCGCCATACGCAACAGGCACAACGACGTGGTTGGACTGACGTGCCGGGTCGGACGGGCCCTGTTCGGCAAGATCGAGATCATCGAAGACCTCGTCAAGAAAGGTTCGAGCATCCTGATACTCGGCAGACCGGGCATCGGCAAGACAACTCTGCTGCGCGAGGCTTCCCGATACATCAGCGATACATTGAAAAAACGCGTCATCATTGTCGATACCAGCAATGAGATCGGAGGGGATGGTGACGTTCCCCATCCCGGCGTCGGGTCTTCTCGCCGCATGCAGGTACCATCCAACAAAGAACAGCACGACATCATGATTGAAGCCGTGGAGAACCACAATCCGGAAGTCATCGTCATCGATGAGATCGGCCGTATCGAAGAGGCGCAGGCATGCCGGACGATCGCTGAGCGCGGCGTCGAACTCATCGGAACGGCACATGGTAACGATCTGGGCAACCTTATCACCAACCCGACCCTCATCGACTTGCTCGGAGGTATCCAGACGGTTACGCTGGGTGATGAAGAAGCACAGCGCCGTGGAACGCAGAAGAGCGTTCTCGAACGCAAGTCTGCTCCTACATTTGATGTCCTCGTAGAACTGCGTGAACGCGATATCCTGGCCGTATACCGCGACCTGGCGGACGTTGTCGACAGGGTCTTGCGAGGCTTCGACGTACAGCCAGAGATACGCAGGAGAACGGCCGGCAAGGAGTTCATCATCGAACCTCTTCATCCGAACGAGGCTTCTGCTCTGCAAACTGGCACCGAGCAGCTATGGACGCAGGATTCCAGCGTCAGGCTCTACATCCAGGGAGTCAGCCAGAGCTACATCGAGCGGGCTTCCCACAGTCTGCATACCGACGTACGGGTCGCGCGCACGATGGAGGACGCAGACATCGTCCTCCTGAGTGACTCGCTCGCTGCCAAGAAACCATTTCTTGTAGAACGAGCCGAGGCGCTTGGACTGCCGCTGTATACAACCAGCAAGAACAGTCTGGCAGCTATCAAGGACCTCCTCAGGCGCATCCACTCGATGTCCGTGGACAAAGATCGGTATGCTTCCTGGGTTCATCTCATGCGCGAAGCTGTCGTCTCCTCGGCCTCACGTGAACTGCCGTATTCCGATGCGTTCGAGCGGCGGATGCAGCACAGACTGGCAGAACGACTCGGCCTGTTCAGTGAGAGCGAAGGCATCGAGCCATTTCGGCGCGTCGTCGTGTACTCTCCGACGATGAAGCCGACTCAGGGCCCATCGGGAGCCGTGTGATGCAGCGCGCCTTCTTTCTCACGTTCGAGGGAATCGACGGATGCGGCAAGAGCACACAGGCTGAGCGGCTCAAGCGAGCGTTGACGGAGCGACTATTCGCTGTCACGCACACATTCGAGCCAGGAGGAACGACGCTCGGACGGAAGCTTCGAACGATCCTCGTGCACGACGAGATCAACCTGTCCCTGTTCTCCGAAGTATTGCTGTTCGCGGCCGATCGCAGACAGGACATCGATGAGATCATCAAACCCGCACTGGAACGCGGCGACATCGTCATTGGAGAGAGATTTGCAGATTCATCTGTCGCCTACCAGGGAGTTGCAGGAAAGGTCGGAAAAGAACGAGTCGAGCGACTCATGGACATCGTTACTTCGGGCTTGATCCCTGACCTGACGCTGCTTCTGGATATCGATCCGCGCATTTCCCTCGCCCGGAAGACCGACCTCGACCGGATCGAGCAACGAGGCTCGTTCCTCGACGCCGTGCGCCGCGCCTATCTGGACATGGCCATAAGCCAGCCCCAACGGTGGGTGATTATCGATGCGGCTCGCCCTGC
>JAPLGJ010000207.1 GCA_026390215.1 Caldisericota bacterium | reverse complement strand
CAAGGAAAACCCCGTCAAACCGGAACCTACGGACCACATCGACCGTATGGGCAAAATCATCGTCCGTTTCCCCGGGAAAGCCCACAATGATGTCTGTCGTCAATGTCCAGTCGGCATTCTCGCGGATGGGCCCTGCAAGTTCGGCGTAGTCTGCGACTGTATGCCGCCGGTTCATCCGCTCAAGAATCCGGTCACTCCCCGACTGCAGGGGAAGGTGCAAACGATGCTCGATGTGCCGCAGTTCCATGAGCCGTCTCACTTCGTCCGGCGTGAAGTTGGCCGGATGAGAGCTCAGGAACCAGAACCAGAAGCTGTCATCCAGTTCATCAACCAAGGACATGACCTCAACCAGCCCTCCCAGGTTCGACCGATACCTGTTGATGTTCTGTCCCAGGAAGAGCAGTTCAGCAAAGCCACCAGCGACGGCTCGTTCGGCTCGACGCAGGACCTCGCCGACGTCGACAACGACCTCGGGGCCTCGTGCCCTTGGAACGATGCAGTAGGTACAGTAGCTTTCACATCCACGAACAAGTTCAATGTCAGCCGTGGGAAACAGCGCGTGAGGAGCTGTGCAGTCCAGTTCACCGAGTGGCACGACGGTCCCTACGACGTCAAGCACATGCTCCACATCCGCGGTGCCCTCCACGACGTTCAGGCCACGGCCTGCAATGCGAACCGCTCGTTCTCTGTCCAGTGTGGCCGTGCAACCCATGAACACGATGTGGCCGGCTCCAACCAGCTTCGCAGCTTCGCCCAGGAAGCTGAAGGCCTTTTCCTCGGCCTTCTCGCGGACTGCGCACGTGTTGATGATGACTAGTGATGCTTCGCCAAGACTCTCGGAAGGCCGATGGCCTCCCCGCGTCAGCGCGTCAGCGATCGTAGCGCTGTACAGCTGGTTGAACTGACACCCGAATGTCTTGATGAGAAACCCGGACATGTCAGGTATCCCTCTGCAGAAGTGTTATCGACGTACTGCTCCCTGTTGACGCATCGATGTCGACCACGACCGCCATCAACGTCGCATCGCCCTCCGCAACGCGTGGCGCGTACATGATGCCAGTCTCGAAGCGACGCATCATGACTTCTGGGTCCAGCCCGATGATCGAAGAGCGTACGCCCGTCATGCCGACATCGGTGATGAATGCGGTGCCTGCGGCTGTGACGCGCGCATCCGCCGTAGGAACGTGTGTATGTGTTCCCAGGACGGCCGACATGCGGCCGTCCAGCAGGCGAAGCATCGCTGCCTTCTCTGCCGTAGCCTCCGCATGAACATCCACGACTCTCATACGGACGGCCGCAATCTCGGGGTCGCGCAACACCTCTTCCATGTACCGGAACGGGTTGTCGACAGCGTTCATGCAGTACTGACCCATGACGTTGACGACAGCCAGGGGACCCTCCGGCGTCTGCCAGATGACGGATCCGTGACGCCTGATGGCAGGACTGACATTGCCGGGACACAAGACGCTCGGGTGTTCCTGCATCAGGTCCAGGATTTCCGGCTTGCCGAGCGTGTGATTGCCCCCTGTGAAGATATCGACGCCTGCAGCGCTGAGTTCTTCAAACGCGGACCGGGTCATCCCGGTCCCGTGGGTTGCGTTCTCTGCGTTGGCCACCACGACCGTGGGCCGCAACTCTGCCTTGAGCTGTGGAAGCAGTCGCCGCACAATCGTACGCCCCGGGCGGCCGAAGACATCACCGATGAACAGTAGCCTCACGAGCAGTCCTTGCCCACGACGCGGACAGCAAAAGCGCTGGCCACAGAGGGCCAGCGCATATGGAGCGACTGATGCAGAGCGGACAACGGTTGTGCCGTGCTACTTCTTCGATGCTGTCTTCGCAGCGCCCTCGGCAGGAGCAGCGGCAGGAGCAGCGGCAGGAGCAGCACCCGGTGCAGGAACGGTTCCTGCTGCGGGAACAGCGCCTTCGACCGCAACACCCTCGGCAGGAGCAGGCGGGGCCTCTTCGATAGCTGGTGCAACGACTGAGAACACCGTCGCCGTTGCGTTTGTGAGCACCTTCACCTTGTCACCAAGCTTCAGATCAGCCACATGGATGGAATGCTTCAGCCCGAGGTCGGAAACGTCAACCTCCAGATAGTCGGGAATGTCGAGCGGAAGAGCCTCGACTTCGAGCTCGTACAGTGAGTGTTCGAGCACTCCGCCTTCCTTGAGGCCAATAGCTGTTCCGATGGGTCGAATCGGGATCCTGCTTGTCAGCGTCTCGTCAAGAGAAATGGACAGGAAGTCAACATGTGTATAGGTGTCCCGGATCGGGTTCATCTGGTACTCGTGAACGACCGTGGTCACAGCCTTGCCACCCTCAAACTGAAGGTCGACAATGGCAGACGTCCCGGTCGTACGACGGATGCGTTCGAATGCTCGCACAGGAACTGCAACGGACATGGGTGCCATTCCGTGACCGTAAACCACTGCTGGGATAAAGCCCTGCCTGCGCAGGACGCTTAGCTTGCCATGCTTCCCGCTTTCACGGGCAACGGCTTCTATCGCTACTCTTTGCATACCAACTCCTCACTCATTAGATATCGGCATATCTTTGACATTGTATGCCAAATCAGCTCTGAATCAAGTAGACAGCCTTCAGACTATCACAGCTGAAACAGGGCCGAGACCGATGAGTGGTTGTGGATGCTGTAGACAGCCTTGGCGATGAGCTCCGATACCGACAACACCGTAAACATCGAGGGGTACTCGCGTCCAGGGACAAACATCGTATCTGTCACAATCACTTCGCTGAAGTTCGACCGGGCAAACAGTCCAAGCGAGTCCCCCGCAAACACGGCATGAGTGGCGCAGGCGATGACGCTCTTGGCGCCCTCGGCCAGGGCGCGGTTGCAGGCGTTCAACATCGTATTGCCCGTATGGATTGCATCGTCGGCAATAATGACGTTCTTGCCTCGTACATCACCGATGAGTGACTGAAATTCGACCGTGTCCGGCGAAAGACGCTTCTTCACGAACAGGGCCTGCGAAGCATGAATGGTTTGTGCAAACGTACTGGCCCTCGCCACGCCTCCCACGTCGGGAGACAGGACGACCAGGTCTTTCAGCTCCTTGCGGCTGATATACTGCGCGAACTGGACCATGGCCGTCAGGTTGTCCGCAGGGATGTCGAAGAAGCCCTGAATCTGGGCGGCATGGAGGTCGATTGCAACCACGCGGTCTGCGCCCGCTACCGTCACGAGATTCGCGACCAGTTTGGCGCTGATGGGTTCTCGCGAGCGAACTTTCCGATCCTGACGCGCATAGCCGAAGAATGGGATGATCGCTGTTATGCTCGCGGCCGAAGCGCGTTTCAGGGCGTCAAGCAGGATCAGCAGTTCGAACAGATTCTCTGCCGGTGTATTGGTGGGCTGGATGACGTAGACGTTCAACCCCCGCACATTCTCGGTGATGCGTACCTTGATCTCTCCGTCAGGAAAACGGCCGACCTCAGCCTGACCAAGAGGAATACCAAGATAGGACGCGACCTTCTCGGCCAACGGCTTGTTTGCATTGCCAGAGAAGATCCTGATCGGGTTATACTCATTGTCCATGTTTCTTCCTCCTGACCCATCCCTCTTTGTCGACCTGAACGGCTCGTGCGATGGCAAGAGCTTCCGGGGGCACATCATGGGTGATCGTTGACCCGGTCGCAGTGTACGCTCCCTCATGAATCGTCACTGGAGCGACCAGATTGTTGTTAGCGCCGATGAAGACGTCTTTCTCGATGACCGTACGGTGCTTGGCATGCGTGAATCCGTCGTAGTTGCAGGTGATCGTACCAGCTCCGACATTGACGTTCTCGGCAATGGCGGCGTCGCCGATGTACGAAAGATGTGGAACCTTGCTGCCTGCTCCCAGGGATGAGGCCTTGAGTTCGCAGAAAGCGCCGACTTTTGATCCTTCGGCCATCAGAGTCCCCGGCCGGATGTAGGAGAACGGACCAACGGTACAGTTGCTGCCTATCGCGGCCCCCTCTACGAACGAAACCAGGACGGTTGTCTCATCGCCCACCTGCGCATCGACGAGGATCGTGTTGGGTCCGATGATACTGGAGCTGCCTACCTTGGTGCTTCCCCTCAGACAGGAACCTTGCCGGATCTCTGTATCGCGTCCGACAACCACGTCCCAATCGATGCGGACTGTTCCCGGCATGTCGACGGAAACGCCCTCTCCGTACAGATGGTCCAGCTTCCGCCGTTGAAGAAGACCGGCAGCCAGCGCGAGCTCTGCCCGGTCGTTTACCCCGGACATCTCCCATGCGCCGCGAGCCACAGGACAATGCACGTGACTGCCATCCTGCACAGCCATTGCAAGACAATCTGTGATGTAGTACTCACCCTGAGCGTTGTTCGGCTTCATCTGTGCCAGCCACGCGCGAAGCTGCGCCGAACGGAACAGGTAGATGCCGGTGTTGATCTCGCGAATGTCAAGTTGTTTCGGACGCGCGTCTCGCGCCTCGACAATGCCGGCGAACGCTCCATCCACGGTCCGCACGATGCGTCCCAGTTGGCCAGGGTCATCGAGATGTGCCGCAAGGACTGCCGCCTCTGCGTGCTCAGCAAGACTCTCGTCAAGGAACTCGCGGTAGTCCTCTGCGGACGGAAAGGGATCATCCCCATTGCATACGAGGACGTATTCCGCAGAAACGTAGTCCATGCCGCACTGGACGGCGTGACCGCTGCCATGTTGTTCAGGCTGAACCGCATAGGTGAGGCGGTCGCCGAACGCCGCGCGAAACGGCTCATCGGCTGCGGGTGTGACGACAATCGGCCGGACGTCAATGTCCTTCAGCGCATCGACGACGTACCACAATATGGGATGGCCCAGGACATCATGAAGAACCTTGGGCACCGCGCTTTTCATGCGGGTGCCGAGTCCTCCGGCAAGGATCAGGGCCTGGACAGCAGGAGTAGACATCACGCGCCTAGCTCTTCAGAATACCAAGCTCGAGAGCCGACTCATGGAACATATCGGCTGCAAAGTCGAGTTGTTCCTTCGTGTGCATCGAACACAACATGCAGCGGATGCGCGCTAGACCCTGTGGAACCGTCGGGAAGCCAAGCGACTGCGCAAAGACTCCCTTCTCGAACAACTTGCCAGAGAGACTCTTGGCAAGCCGGCCGTCGCCAATGATGACGGGGGTGATCGGGGTCTCGCTTCGCCAGGTGTCAAAACCGTACGCCTTCATTCTGGCCTTGAAGTACGCTGCATTCTCCCACAGCTTGCGCACGAGGTCATCGCTCTCGGTCAGGATGTCGATAACCTTCAGGATCGCACCGGCATCGGCTGGAGTCATGGTCGAGCTGAACAAGATGGTGCGGGATTTGTTCTTGAGATACTCGACAAGCGTGTGCGTGCCTGCGACGTATCCGCCCACCACGCCGAATGCCTTCGACATGGTTCCAACCTCCACATCAACTTCTCCCTCAAGATGGAAATGATTGACAATACCGCGACCGTGATTTCCCAGGACTCCCTCTCCGTGCGCATCATCGACCATGGTGACTGCGCCGTATCTCTTGGCTACTTCGACGATATCTGGTAGTGGAGCGATGTCCCCGTCCATGCTGAAGACACCGTCGGTGATGACCATCTTCGTGCCAGGCTCGCTCTCGTATTCCTTGATCTTGTCTTCGAGACTGGCAACGTCGCAATGCTTGAAGGGCACGATCTTCGCCCTGCTGAGACGGCATCCGTCGATGATGCTGGCGTGATTCAGCTCGTCGCTGAAGATCAGGTCCCCGTCGTGAACAAGCGCCGGAATGGCACCGGAATTCGCGGTCAGGCCTCCCTGGTACATCAGCACGTCCTCAACTTCCTTGAACTTCGCCAGGCTCTTTTCGCCCTCGACGATCAGACGCGTATTGCCAATGATCGTCTTCACGGCGCCAGACCCCACGCCGAACTCGTCGATAGCCTTCTTGGCGGCTTCCTTGACGTCCTTGCGACCGATGATGCCCAGGTAATTGTTGGCGGCAAGGTTTACGACGTACTTGCCATCGATGGTACATGCTGGACCCTGTTCAGAGTCGAGGGTTCGAATGCGAAGAGTGAGCCCTTCCTGTTCGAGCCGGTCAAGCTCAGCTTTCATCATCTCCTGGAACTTCTCGTTCATGCTACTACCTCCCTGCAATCTGGAGAACGACTTTGCCACAGGTCCCGGCGACCATGGCGTCCATACCTGTCTGCCAGTCCTCAAACTCCAGTTGATGTGTGATGGCAGGACTCGGGTCCACGATGCGCGAAGCAAGCAGTCGGGATACAGTCTGCCACGTTGAGAAGATCTTCCGTCCCGTGATGCCATAGATGCGGATTTCCTTGAAGATGACTTCATTGGTCAGATCAATGGTCACCGGGCGATCAGGAAGCCCCAGCATCGACATGCGTCCGCCCGGTGTCAGTGCCTTCAGGCCCTGATGCATGGCTCGCTCACTGCCGGACATCTCCAGCACGACGTCGACGCCAATACCATGCGTCTGCTCCCTGATCACCGCCTCGACGTCGTCGCGGCCGGGATTGAGAACAAGATCCGCACCCATGCTCTTGGCGAGATCCAGCCGATAATCCGAAAGATCAGTCACAAAAAGCTGTGTGGCACCGAAAGCTTTGGCAATTCCCACGGCGAGCACGCCGATCGGGCCTGCCCCTGTGATGAGGACGGTCTTCCCCGATACCGACTCAGAATTGACGGTATCCAACGCGTTGCCCATCGGCTCCTGAATGGAAGCCCACGCGGCCGGAATCGACTGATCGTTCTTCCAAAGCACGCGCTCGGGAACGGCGATATACTCGGCAAATGCGCCAGCGCGGTCCACGCCCAGGATCTGCAGGTTCTGGCAGACCTCACTATGGCCCGTATGGCACTGATAGCAGTGCCCGCAGTAAATATGCGTCTCGGAACTGACGAAGTCGCCCTCCTTGAATCCCCGCACGGACCTGCCTGTCTCCACGACATGCCCCGCGAATTCGTGACCCATGATATGCGGAGTCTTGATCCTGTTCTGTGCCCACTCGTTCCACACGTAGATATGGACATCTGTGCCACAGATAGAGGCGTAGTCGATCTTGACAAGCACTTCGTCCTCAGCGACATTGGGGATGTTCACCTCCGTCAGTGTTGCCCCCCGCTCGGGACGTTCCTTCACCAGTGCCAGCATTGTTCCCGTCATTCCGCTCCTCCTTCCTGTCTCTTCGTTTTCAGGTGACACGCAAACGAGCGTTCTGGGCACTCCACTCCCTGGAGACACACCGGACCAGCATTCTCGAACAGGAGAGGCGC
>JAPLGJ010000142.1 GCA_026390215.1 Caldisericota bacterium | reverse complement strand
CGCAGAGGGATCGATGCCGACGACTTCGCTCTGGAGGTGGACATCGATGCCATGCTTGGAACGCAAGGAGTCGGCCGATTCGACGAACAGCGCAGAACGGTCTGCGATGGTTCCCTCAAGATAGTACAGCAGGCCGCAATTTGCATACGAGACGTACTGGCCGCGCTCGAACACGACAACTTCGACGTCGGGACGCAGGCGGCGGAGACGCGTCGCGACGCTCGCCCCGCCCGCATTGCCTCCAACAATCAGCACTCTCATGGCATGATCCCTCCTGGTTGCTGTTTCCTATTGCTTCGGCTTCCGGTTGCGTTCCGTCCCAATGCCAAAGTAGCCCGTCAGCCCGACGACGAAGAGAACGCCGGCTGCAAACCAACGGATGAAGATAACTTCGTGCGTGGTGTACATGATCAGCCCCCACACGATCGCCATGATCATGAGAGTGAGGTTGAGGCGCCGGCTTCTGCTCTTGCGCTCTGCCGGGGTCATAACATGTTTCTTCGAAGGTTCGGTTTTCATGATACTCCTTGATAGAGGATGTGTATCCTGAGCGAAGTATACCACGGTACGCTGGTTCGGAAACTGTCCTCGTATTGCCAGCGGGCTCTGACGATGTGAGCGTCCAGCTGGCCGGGCCCCGCCTGTGAGCTGGTCGACCATGGCTGACGCATAGATGCGCGTGGCGTCATGCAGGTCTTCCAGCTCGATGTACTCGTCTGGTCCGTGTTCGGTCGCGGGATGCCCCGAGAATTCCGGGCCGAATGATACCGCTTCCGGGATCAGACGAGCATAGGTGCCTCCTCCGATGCTGATACAGCGTGGTGTGGCGTGTGTATACTCGCGGTATGCCTTTCCGAGTGTTGCGATGAGAGGAGACAAGGGGTCCACATAGTGCGGAGGTGTGTCGTCCAGGATGGTCAGGGCGGACGCCATGGCCGTGATGGACGGTCCAAGGACCGACAGGACCGACGTCCTCGACGAGGTGACGGGGTAGCGGATGTCGATGTCCAGCATGCCGGTGCCCCCTTCCCAGCTGAGGACTCCCAGGTTGACCGTCAGGCTTCCAGACACGTCATCGTGGAGATCCACTCCCAGCCCGTGACCCGTCCACTCCGTCCCGACCGTGCGAGCAAGGAACTGCAGCATGGGAAGGCCTTCCAGAACGCCAGCGGTATCCAGCACCATGAGGAGCTTTCCGATGGCGTTGTGCCCTTTTCCGGGTGTGGATGCGTGGGCTGGCATACCATCCACAGACACGTCGATACGACCCTTGCCTGTCGTCGTCCTGACTGTGAACCCATCCTCTTCGTCGCACCCGTGGAGGACGTTGAGCAGTGCATCTGTCCCGTGTGGAGGAGTGGCGATGATGGCCTCGGCGTGTGCAGGCACCGTGTTTGTCCGGTTACCGCCTGCTGCAGACTGAAGCATGCCGTTGGCGTCCTGACTGCTGGACAGCCGGACCGCCAGGATGCCTTTCTCACTGTTCACGATCGGAAAGTCGCCGTCGGGGCTGAACCCCGAGGACGGCAGTGAGTGCCGAATGCGGTAGATCTCCATGTCCTGCCACGTGCACTCCTCGTCGGTTCCGAACATGAGAAGGATCGCATTCTTCGGTTCCACCCCGGATGCAGCGAGCGCAGCGCGCGCCGCGGCGAGCGCGAAGACGGTCGCGATCGCCGGGCCCTTGTCGTCCACGGCTCCGCGACCGTAGAGGCGCCCGTCCTGGATGGTCGCCGCAAACGGGGGCAAGGTCCATCCGTCGCCTGCGGGCACAACGTCGACGTGAGTGAGCACGGCATACTCGGTGCCCGACGTGTCTCCAAACCGAGCCCTGCCGACGACGCCCTCGACGTTCTCACTGGGGAAGCCCATCCAGTTCGTGATGTCGAGCACGTAGCGGAGGGCTCGTGCGATGTCGACGCCGAAGGGAGCACCTGGGGAAGCCGTGGCCGGGTCCTTGACCGACGGGATGGCCAGTGCGCCCGCAATCGCGGACATCATGGCCTTTTCGTGGTCGAGGAGATAGTGCTCGATGACTTCTCTCAAGGGCAGCTCCAGGTGAACGATGGAACGTACTGTGCTAGCTTGGGCGCGGGGCACAGGTCCTGCATGAAGCGGTGGCCTGCTGTTCATCTTCCTGCGTATTCAGCAGTGCGATGGCACAAACGTTGACGATGTCTTCGGCGCTGCAGCCTCGGGAGAGATCGTTTGCCGACTTCGCCAGTCCCTGGGAAACCGGACCGACGGCCTCGGCTCGAGCAAGCCGCTGGACAAGCTTGTACCCGATGTTCGCGGCATTGAGCTCAGGGAAGATGAAGCAGTTTGCCTTCCCCGCGACGACGCTCCACGGAGCCTTCTGGCGGGCAACCGATGGGACAAGGGAGGCATCGAACTGCAGTTCCCCGTCGACGGCAAGATCCGGTCTCCTTGCCCGCACCAGCTTGGTTGCCTGCACGACCTTGTCCACCATTTCGTGCGAGGCAGAGCCCTTGGTGCTGAAGCTCAGCATGGCGACGGCAGGCTCGATGTTTGTCAGCTTCTGGAAGGTCGAGGCCGTCGCGACGGCGATGTCGGCAAGCTGTTCGGCGGTAGGATCTGGGACGATGGCGCAGTCTCCGAACCCAAACAGCCGCCCGTCCGGCATGACCATCAGGAACATCGACGAGACGGTCTTGTTGCCGGGAGCGGTTCCGACGATCTGCAGGGCAGGACGCAGCATATCTCCGGTCGAGTGGACGGCGCCCGTGACCAGTGCGTCGACTGCTCCGGTGGCGAGCATGCAGGTCGCGTGGTAGATGGGGTCGACAGCGAGCTGAGCAGCCTGCTCTGCCGTCATGCCCTTGGCTTTGCGCTTCTCCAGGATGAGAGCAGCGTAATCATGCGTCTTCGGGGACGTCGACGGGTCAACGACCTCGATGCCCGCAAGGTTGACGCCATTGGACTCCGCGTGAGACCGAATCGAAGCGCCGTTGCCTACCAGGATCACACGGGCCATGTTCAGACGCACCATGATGGCCGCTGCCTGCTGATTGCGCTCCTCGTCACCCTCTGGCAGCACGACGGTCTTGTGGAGTTTTGCCGCCCTGCCGCGAATCGACTCAAGGATGTTCATGCGACCTCCCGTAGGATATGGCAATGACCAATTCTAGCACGGAGCTGACTTCTGCCAAGACCCGGCATGACCGTCCCCGGTCGAGCCTAGCGGAGCAGCAGGTTCGCTGTGAGGATGAACAGCTGACTCAGCAGACAGGCGGCTCCCAGGACGTCACCAGTATAGCCTCCGATCTTGCGGCGCGCGGCGATACTCATCAACAACCCCGTCAGGACGGCCACGCCCATGGACACGGCCCAGCGCAGAGGGTCGAGGAGAGCCAGCGGTGCTGCCAGCACGGCGCTCACAACGGTGGCCGAGTGCTCATACGGTGACATGAGCGCCCCCAGGCCTCCTGGCTTGGCCGGCGGTGTCACCGCGAGGAGGACGTTCATCGCGAAGCGCCCGCATACGCTCATGAAGAGAAGCGACGTCGGTGCCGATGACCGGAAGGCCAGGTAGAACGCCAGGCAGTAGAAGAACGAGAAGAACACGGCGAAGGGACCGGTGTCGCCCTTGGACATGATTTCCAGGCACTTCTCGCGCCCCGCCTGATTGAGGAAGCCGTCGAACGTGTCGAGCAGGCCGTCGAAGTGGAAGAGGTCGAACACGTAGAACCCCGTGACAATGGCCAGTACGGCCCCCAGATCGCCCGGGACGAACCGGCGCCCCGCCCAGTAGAGGAGTCCGGCGACATAGCCGACGAGCGTGAAGTAGCGGGCGATGTGCTTGACGGATCCCTTGCCGCCGAACGGCAGGCGACTGAGAAAGGAGAAGGCTAGACGCGGCTCATCCAGCACAGCTGGCCTCCCAGGTACGCAGGCTGGTCGTGAGGGCATCAAGGTCGAATACCTCAAAGGTCAGCAGGGTCTGGTCATTGACCCATGGCAGGATGACCCTGGCTGTTGCTGGGTCAAGCGCAAGATGGTCCTTTCCGTCCTGCACTCCCATTGCATGGACCTCGACGACCCGTGACTTCCACTCGTCGGGGAAGCGCTTGCCAAGGAGATGGTGCCCGACATCGAACACCATGCGCTCGTAGGGCTCGACGACATCTTTGAGGTTCTCGAGGGCGACCCGGTCGCCCCAGGCGTAGTCACTCCAGTGTGCCATCGGGTGCAGAACATAGTTCAGAGCTGGGAATCTGTGACCTTCAAAGAAGCGGTACGCGTCCCATGCGTCAGCGGCGTCCGAGAAGGGCAGGTGGACAGCGTACTGGAGGTCAAGTGTGAGCAGCTCAGGAAGTTCGTGTTCGAGCGTGGACTGCGTATCCGGGTCCCAGCTGGCCACCAGGAGTTCCTCATAGTCGACCAGGCCCTGTGCAAGGTGGGCATTTTCCAGCCAGGTGCCGGGGACGAGCCAGGATGTGCACCCGATCATTTCAGGACGAGAGGAAGACCCGCGACCATGAAGATGACCTGATCCGCGCGCTGTGCCAGAGCGGCGTTCAGACGCCCGAGCTCTTCCACGTACAGCCGGGTCGACGCGTCCACGGGGATGATGCCCATGCCGACCTCGTTGGTCACGAAGACCTCATTACCCGACACGGAGGCCAGGAGCTCATCCTTCATCGCCAGCGTGTCGCGCTGGTAGTGCATCAGGTTGCCGAGCCATGTCGTCATGCAGTCGACCAGCACAACGTCATAGGACGCGCAGCGGCGAAGGACGGTGGGGACTTCGACAGGCTCTTCGATGGTCTCGAACAGCGACCCGCGCTCTTCCCTGTGTCGCTTGATCCGGGCGCGCATCTCGTCGTCGAATGGTTCGGCAGTCGCGACGAAGGCCCGGCGCGTGCCGCGCTCGAGCGCGATACGCATCGCGTATGTGCTCTTGCCGGACCTCTCGCCGCCGGTGATGAGGATCACTGCTCAGGCCCGGTGATGCTGGAACTCAGGGATCACGCGCCCCTGTATCAAGGCCATGTTCCTGGCAATCCCTTCACGGAACCAGAGGCTGCCTCTTGGTTTGGTGAGAATCTCAAGCCCGTTCTGAACATCTTCTCTGAGCACTGTACTTCCTCCGGGAACGCGAGTTTCTTGTCCGGCCGCTCGCAGTGAGGGGACAGTCTCCCGCAGAAGCCACCGGTTGCATCCGCTTCTGAGGGCGGACCGCACTTCGAGTGCCCGAGAAGCAGGCCTGGATACAGGACTGGTCATCACTGCGTGGACACACCTCCAGTATATGAGTTTCCCGCTGCCGTCAACGCGGCGCGTTGTAACAGGGGACAGCCGTAGTTGTTGTAACATGCCTGTAACAGGGGACAGCCGTAGTTGTTGTAACATGCTGCACCTGTATCCAGGTCAAGAACCGATACGGTTGGCACGCACCTGTGGTATACTCACAATCGCACAAGCCAGCGAGTCTCAGGGGGAACCATGAGGATTGTCATGACCAATCAGAAGGGCGGTGTCGGCAAGACCACACTCGCGTTTCATCTGGCCACGCTGTTTGCCGCCGACGGCAACAGTGTTCTGGCGCTCGACCTTGACCCACAGGCCAACCTGACCAGCTGCTTCATGCGGTCTGACCTGCCACCGGACAACAACGTTGCCCTGCTGTTCGAGGGAGGCTGCCCGCGTCCGCTGACGGTAGGCGACCATCTCGACCTGGTGGGAACAGACAGCAGTCTGAGCAAGCATGAAGACCACGACGCGTCCGACCACCTCGAGGTGATAGGCTCATGGCTTGATGCCGGCGATACACACGATGTCGTCGTCATGGACACGCCGCCTGCCATGGGGCAGTTCACCAGGGGAGCACTTCTTGCGGGCGATTTCGCCATCATACCCGCCGACGTGTCCTGGTTTGCGCTGAAGGGGCTGGCGGACCTCATCGCGTCCATCGAGAAGCTGCGGTCCAGCCACAACGCCGGCATCAGGCCTCTCGGGATCGTCCTGAACAACATCCAGGAGCGTCAGTCCTTTGCCCAGGAGACGTGGGCGAAGCTCGACGATCTTTACGGGCATCTGCTGTTCAAGACCACGATTCCCGAATCTGTCCGGGTCAGGGAGGCGATCAGCCAGGGTATCCCTGTGACCCGGCTTGACGCCAGGGGCAAGGCGGCTTCCGCGTACCGGCAGCTCTACAAGGAGATCGTTGCGAGACTGGAGCAGTCCAGAGGTTGCTAGTGCTGCCTGTTCACGCGTCGATTTGCCGAGATGACCAGGAGATGAACAAGCAGGCCGACCGCCCCGGCGAGCAGAAGTGACACACCGAGGACGAGCATGAAGAAGCGAGCGGAGAACAACGAACTGCCAGTGGGAGCACCTCTTCCAAGCAGCAGCCCTGTCAGCAGCAGGACGCCGCCGGTCACGGCAAGCGCGACGGCGAGACGGAATTTGCCCCGTGTCGTCGCTTCAAGTTCAACGCGTTTCTCGTGATGTGCCTTGTTTCCAGCTTTTCTCTTGGTGCTCATTGGAATCCTCCATGCATGCGGGTAGAGATGTGGCATAATTCAGGATGTTCAGCGTCCTATTTTCCGGCGAGAACGGCTCGCTGTCAATGGACCCTTCGCGCCGGATCGATCAGGTGCGGCATCAGTCGCACAGGAGGTTCGTGATGAGGAAGCTGCTGGCAGCAGGCTGTCTCGTGTTGCTCGTCGCAGTTGCGGCGACTGGTTGTAGCGTGGTCCCCCCTCCCCAGGTGGACGCGAAGGTGTTCTTTGTCAGATCGTCATCGCAAGACATCGAGATTGTCGCGGTGTCACGGCAGGTCTCTGCTGAACTCCCTCTGGCTGAGGCCGTTCTGCGAGAGCTCCTCAAGGGTCCGACGGCGGCAGAGCGGCGGGACGGGCTGACATCGCTCATCCCGGAAGGGGCTGCACTCCGGTCCGTGTCTGTCAGCGATGCAGGCATCGCGCGGGCTGACTTCAGTGAGGGACTCCAGCAGGGGGTAGGCGGCTCCATGCGTGTCATGGGCATTCGGCAGCAGATCGAGGGAACACTCATGTGGATATCGGGCATCACATCCGTTATACTATCTGTCGAAGGCCAGACGGAGGGAGTTCTGCAGCCCTGAAGTCAGGCAGGATGCCCGCCGTATCTCGGCGGTTGCTGCGCGCGGCCGGCGCAAGGGGAACGAGCACTGAAGCCACTGGAGGAACGTCATGCGAAGAGTAGTCTACTTGGACAACGCAGCCACCACGCCGGTCGATCCGGCTGTTCTCGAGGAGATGAAGCCGTTCTTCACTGAGCGATTCGCCAACCCGATGACCTATGCACACTCGTCGCCCGGCGACGTTGCCCATGTGGCGGTCGAGGAAGCCCGCGTTCGCGTCGCGTTGCTGATTGGCTCGAAGCCCGAGCAGGTCATGTTCACGAGTGGCGGAACCGAGTCGGACAACTGGGTGCTCAAGGGAACCGTGGAACGGGCGTCGCGTGAGCGGCTGCACAAGCCCGGGCACCTGGTGACGGCGGAATTCGAGCACCACGCCATCCTGCACAGCGCACTGGCACTGCAGCGCCAAGGATATGAGGTCACGTTCGTGAAGGTCGGACGCAACGGTATTGTGGACCCTGACGACGTGCGGCGCGCTATGCGCCCGACGACTGTGCTGGTGTCGATCATGCACGCGAACAATGAGATTGGGACAATCCAGCCTGTCGCCGACATCGCGCGCGTGGCTCATGACCACGGAGCTCTCATGCACACCGACGCCGTCCAGACGATTGCGCATATCCCCGTCGACGTGAATGCCCTGGGAGTCGATTTTCTGAGTGTCTCTGCGCACAAG
>JAPLGJ010000210.1 GCA_026390215.1 Caldisericota bacterium | reverse complement strand
GCGCTCGTGCCCGCTCTGCGTTCGATCACCGCCAGCGCGATCATGAGCCTGCCATAGTCCAGGCCCGTGGCAATGCGGCGGGGGGACGGCAGGTAGCTGGTAGCAGCGAGAGACTGGACCTCGACGAGCACAGCAAAACTACCCTGTGCTGCAGGGACCACCACGGACCCCGGCTGGAGATTGTGTACGTCGGTCACGAACGCGCTCGACGGATCGGAAATGGGCACGAGCCCTGATGACGTCATCTCGAAGAACCCGGTTTCCCCGCTCCTGCCATAGCGGTTCTTCCCCGACCTCAGCAGTCGGTACGCACCAAATCGGTCTCCCTCCATGTAGAGGACGGCGTCGACCAGATGCTCAACGTACTTGGGGCCCGCAATCGTCCCGTCCTTGGTCACGTGCCCGATGATCACCGCTGCCACTCCAGACTTCTTGGAGAACCCGGCGATCGCAGCAGCGGTCGTCTTCAGTTGAGCCGGCGTACCGGATCCGAAGAAATCCTCCTCCGTCGAGAACGACTGCAGCGAGTCCATGACAAGTGCCACCGGCCTGGCTCGATCAGCCATCGCCAGCGCATCAGCAAGCGAGTTGGTGGTAGCAAGAAGCAGGTTCTTCGGGTCCAGTCCCAGTCGCCGAACGCGCCCGAGGATTTGAGACCGAGACTCCTCACCGCTCACGTAGAGTACCCTGCCGTGTCGTCCCAGAGCAGTTGCCGCCTGCAGGACAAGTGTCGACTTCCCGATGCCAGGTTCCCCTCCCACAAGGATGGCAGAGCCGACCACCAGGCCACCTCCCAATACTTCGTCCCATGGTCCGATGTCTGTCACCATGCGCTGCTCAGGCTGGACATTCTGCGATGCAATTTCCAGATCCACCTCGGCGGGCAGTAGCTCAGAAATCGGCACTCTCGAGGCCGGCCGCTCCGCGACCTCGACGTCGGGCACATACTCAACGAGTGAGCCCCAGGAGCCGCACTCGGGGCACTTCCCGAGTCTCGAGACGCTGATATGTCCACACTCGCTGCACCTGTACTGAACCTGGGGCTTCGCCATCGTGCCCTCCTATGTCAAGTCAAGAACGTCAGTCCTGTGACTCCCTTCTCTTCAACTGAGGGAAAAGGATAACCTCACGGATAGACTCCACGCCGAGCAGAAGCATGACAAGCCTGTCGATGCCGATGCCCAGCCCACCCGCAGGCGGCATGCCGTACTGCAGGGCACGTACGTAGTCGAAATCCATGGACTGACTTTCGTCGTCGCCCCCGGCCTTTGCCGCAGCCTGCTGCGCAAACCTTTCTTCCTGATCGATAGGATCATTGAGTTCGGTGAAGGCGTTGGCAAGCTCCATGCCGTCGGCAAAAAGCTCGAACCGCTGGACTCTCTGCGGATGATCCGCCATGCGCTTGGCCAGCGGCGAGATTTCCACAGGATAGTCACGCACAAACGTCGGATCGACAAAGTTGGGCTCGACCATCTTGTCAAAGACCTCGTTGACAACGTTGGCATAGTCGAACGATTTGTCCATGCGAATGCCAAATTCAGCAATCTTGCGGCGCGCCAGCCCATCGTCGCGCAGTTCTTCCAAACCAACACCCGCGTATTTCTGCATGGCCTCATCGAACGTCGTCCGGGCAAATGGCCCGGTGAAGTTGATCAGCCGCTCGCCCATGTGGACCTGCGACACACCCGTGACCTTCTCCACCAGGTCAAGGATAAGGTTCTCAGTCAGGCTCATCATGCCACCAAGGTCCGAATAGGCTTCGTACAGTTCCATCATCGTGAACTCCGGGTTGTGGACGGTATCGATGCCCTCGTTCCTGAAACTGCGGTTGATCTCGAAGACTTTCTCGAAACCGCCTACCAGAAGCCGCTTCAGGTACAATTCCGGAGCGATACGCAGGAACAAGTCCTGATCGAGCGCATTGTGATGCGTCACGAACGGTCGCGCAGTTGCACCACCGGCGATTGGCTGGAGCATCGGTGTCTCGACCTCGAGGTATCCTCGCTCGGTCAGATATGTCCGGATATGCGAGACTACGTGGGACCTCTTCTCAAAAGCGTCTCGAACCTCCGGGTTGACCATGAGATCGACGTACCGCTGACGATATCGGATTTCGACATCGGTGAGGCCATGGAATTTCTCGGGCAACGTACGGATCGCCTTCGACAGAACCCACAGCCTTGCGACAGCGATGGTCTTCTCTCCCGTCTTCGTCACAAACAGCGTTCCCTCTACCCCAATGATGTCACCCGAATCGACGTATTTCTTGAACCAGTCATAGGCGGGCTCCTTGAGATCGTCAGATCGCACGTAGAGCTGAATCCTCCCGGACATGTCCGCCAGCACGAGGAAGCACGCCTTTCCATGGCCACGGACAGCCATGACACGCCCTCTGGCCCGAACTGTACTGTTACCCAGCTCGTCAAAATGCTCCGTGATATGGGCTGTCGCCAGCGCACCCGTGAAGCTCTGGCCAAACGGGTCGATCCCCTGTCCTCGCAGTTCCCCGATCTTGTCCCTGCGGCTCTGCTCAACCTCGTTGAGTTCCAGCACGACTATACCTTTTCGATGGAAAGAATCTTGTAGGAGACTCGACCCTTGGGGATACGCACAGCAACGGTTTCCTTCTCACGCTTCCCCACGAGGGCCTTGCCCACCGGACTGTCAATGGAAATGCGACCTTCCATTGGATCAGCTTCGAGATTGCCGACGATAGTGAACCAGCGAGTCTTGGTGGTCTCGATGTCGAGTACCTGGACCTTGCAGCCCATGTGAACCTCGCCCGTGCCCGTATCGCCTGGTTCGACGACCACGGAGCGCTCGAGTTGACGCTCGACGTCCATGATGGTCCCCTCGATGAACGCCTGCTCCTTCTTGGCCTCTTCATACTCGGCATTCTCCGAGAGATCGCCGAAACCTTTGGCGTCCTTGATGCGCTCTGCAATGCGAAGGCGCTCCTTGGTCTTCAGCCTGTTGAGCTCCTCAAGCATCTTCTTGTGCTGAGAGGGACTAATGTAGAGTTTCTCTTCCTCATCTTCACGCACATTGGTAAGTTCAATCTCTTCGTCGAAATGCTCTTCTTCGTCATGCATCATGGCGAACCTCCTCGCTAACACTCATGCAAAGTGCATGGTACTCATTCAGAAGCTTCTTCAGCTGGTCTGCTTCCTTCACCTGGTTAGTGCGCCCTCGATACGTCGTCGCCTCAGGGAAGCCCCTGAAGTAGAAGGCAAGATGCTTGCGCATCTCCTTGACTCCGATGACCTCACCCTTGAGAGCGACCTCGCGGTCAACATGCTCCTGCATAACCCTGAACCGCTCGTCAACGCTGGGCTCCCGAGGACTCCTGCCAGCCAGGACATCGTTGATCTGCTCGAAGACCCACGGATTCCCGAGAGCCGCGCGCCCTATCATAACGTAGTCGGCTCCAGTGTAGTCGAGAAACCTCTTTGCGTCCTCAGCCTTCTTGACGCCTCCGTTCGCAATGATTGGTATGGTCGCCTTTGCCTTTGCCGCAGCGATGACATCCCAGTCCTTCGAGCCCGAGCGTCCCTGCACGGCCGTACTGCCGTGAATGGCAAGAGCTGCCACGCCGTTCCTCTCACAAATTGCCAGGACTTCTTCGGCAACGTTGTCGTCGAGGAGAAATCCCTTACGTATTTTCACCGTCACTGGCAGCCGCGTCGCCCGTACCACCGCGGACGTGATTGCATCGATGAGGGGAAGATCCCTCAGGAGCGCTGATCCGGCACCAGTCTTCACGATTTTTGGCTCCGGACACCCCATGTTGATGTCGATGGCATCGACCCCGGCCTTCGCCAGAACTTCTGCAGCTTGTGCCATTGCATCAGGCCGAGCCCCAAACATCTGACAGTCGACAGGGCGCTCTGCAGGATCGAACACCAGCATCCCGAATGTCTTGACATTACTGAATCTGATCCCGAGAGACGAGACCATCTCTGTGTAGACCATGGCTGCGCCATAGCGCCGACAGAGAATGCGAAAAGGGGAATCGCCATACCCTGCAAGGGGCGCAAGAAAGGCGCGCCCATCGAGCTTCAGCAGCCCGATGTTCACTCAGTCCTGCCCCTGTTCAGCTCAAAGAGGATTCGCAGGCCGTCGAGGGTGAGATTCAGGTCATGCACACACGGTGTCTGTAAGCCAGGAACCACCACACCCGACAGCCCGCCCGTCAAGATCACTTTGGCATCTGGACAACCCGTGTCCTGGCGGATACGCTGAATCATACCGTCGACCATGAAGACCTCACCCCAGACGACACCAACCTGCATCTGCGTGATCGTGTCGATTCCGAGGCTTGTTGCGGGGCGCTCAAGTTCGATGCGAGGCAACTTGGCGGTCTTGGTGAACAGGGTCTCGCTCGAGTTGAGAAGGCCGGGCGCTATAGAGCCCCCAAGGTACCTTCCATCGCTGCTCACGAAGTTGAACGTCGTCGCGGTCCCGAGGTCGATGATGATACAGGGCCCCCCGTATTTCACATACCCGCCGACACAATCGGCAATACGGTCGGCCCCCATTTCTAACGGGGACTCGACCTCCCATGTGATATTGGTGGTGAGTGCCGTCGAGACCATGAGGGGTCGGAGATGAAACATGCGATCGACGAGGCGGCGCATGATTGGCGTAAGCGGTGGGACAACAGAAGCCAGAACGACAGACTCTACGTCCCCCAGTTGGACATCAGAAAACTGAAAGAGACTGCGGATGAACACGCTGTATTCATCGGCAGTCTTGCCCCGGTCGGTCGTCAGGCGCCAACTATCGCGCAGGACGGTACCGTCGAACAGGCCACAGACTATGTTGGTGTTCCCGACATCAATGGCAAGAAGCATGGTGGCGCGCCTTCAGAACCAGAATGGCGGAGAGACCGGGATTTGGACCCGGGAGGCGGTATTAGCCACCCACTCGCTTAGCAGGCGAGTGCCTTCAGCCACTCGGCCATCTCTCCGTGCTTTGAAATCCGACAAACCCGTACTACTGCACGGGCTCTTCTCGATTATACTGGCTTCCCGCACATTATCAAGGGTCAGAGCCTTCGCAGACGGCTGAACAGCCCTTCTTCTCCATCGCCCGAGACACCCTCGTGACCCTTCAGATATCGCCGGCCAAGGTCCGTTATGACCCGTCCCTGCGATGTCCGTGCGATGAAGTTCAACTGCACCAGATACGGCTCGATCACGACCGATACTGTATCGGGGTCTTCGCCGATCGCAGAAGCCAGACTATCGAGTCCCACAGGACCGCCACTGAACTTCTCGTCGATGGCCCCAAGGAGTCGCCGATCGATGTCCAGCAGGCCATACTTGTCGATGTTGAGTCGTGAGAACGCCTCGTCGACCAGCTTAACATCGACGACGAGAGCCCCCTTCCATGCCAGGTAGTCTCTAATGCGTTTCAGGTTCCGAAGTGCTATGCGGGGAATGCCGCGTGAGCGACCAGCAATGCGTCCGGCAGCAGCCGGGTCGACGGCCGTCTCGAGCCGGCAGGCCGCATTGGCAATGATCTGGGCCAGTTCCTCCTCGTTGTACGGATCCATGCGCATGACGATGCCAAACCTGTCACGAAGAGGACCGGACAACATGCCAAACCGGGTGGTCGCTCCGACGAGAGTGAAGGGTTTGAGGCGTATCGTCAGTATCTTGGCGCTTGGCCCTTTCCCGAGAATGACGGGCAGTCGAAAATCCTCCATGGCAGAATAGAGAGACTCTTCCACCGCGGGCGGCAGACGATGAATCTCGTCGATGAACAGCACATCCCGCTCTTGGAGCGATACCAGAATGCTGGCAAGGTCACCTGCCCGCGTAAGTGCCGGTCCGCTCGTGAACTTGAATCGTACGCCAAGCTCTGCGGCAATGATCTGTGCGAGTGTCGTCTTGCCAAGACCAGGAGGCCCGTACAGCAGGCAGTGGTCCAGCGGCTCGTTGCGCCTGAGTGCAGCCTTGATGAAGATGTCCAGGTTGTTCCGCAGCTGCTCCTGTCCTATGAAATCCTCAAGACGTCGTGGCCGCAACGTCGAACCCACCGCGTCGCCCTCGGGCTTCCCCGGCGATGGTGGGGCTTGGGCGACAGGCGCTTTTCGACGTACACGCTTCTCCTCGCCGGCAGCCATACCCTATTTCCTCGAAAGATGCTGCAAGGCGTCACTCACGAGTTCCTCGGCCGAACGGTCCTTCGTGGCGCCAAGCTCCCGGAGAGACCCACTGATCTCTCGCTGTGAGTATCCGAGAGACCGGAGGGCCATCTCCACCTCTGCCAGCACGGTGGGTTCGGTTCCTGCCGTGCCCTCTACAGACAGCAGCTCAGCGTACTTGCGGTTGACGACCGGACGCAACTCGATGAGGATGCGCTCGGCATTCTTCTTCCCTACGCCAGGCGCGGAAGTGAGTAGCCCGACATTCTGTTCCCGCACTGCTTCGATGAGGCGAGATGCAGGTACAGCACGCAGAAGGCTCAGGGCGGTCTTGGCGCCGACGCCCAGAACATGCTCGACCAGGTCGGCGAACACTTCATAGTCCAGCAATTCGACAAAACCGTAGAGTTCCTGCCGGTCTTCCTTGACGACGTGGTATGTCCGCAGTTCAACCTCTTCCCCAACCTCGAACATGGCAGGATCCACCACCCGTACCTCATACCCGATGTCGCCAACGAGGACGATGACGGCGGAATCCAGTCTGCGATATACGGTCCCCTTAATCAGAGCAATCATCGGTCTCCTCCGCCAGAACTGCCTCGCGATAGGCCCCCGTGAACGTATGGCAGAGGGCGATAGCAATGGCATCCGCTGTATCATCAGGCGTAATATGTTCTTCGACTCCAAGAATCTGGCGCACAGCAATCTCGACGTTCTTCTTGCTCTCCATGCCATATGACGAGACAGCCTGTTTCACCTGCTGCGGCGTATACTCGAACGCAGGAACGTGACAGGTGCCGATGGCAAGGACGATGACTCCGCGCGCCTCACTGACCTTCATGACCGTCCGGGCGTTTCGGAAGAAAAACAGGGACTCGAGTGCCACTGCGTCCGGCTTGTATCTGCGGACCAGTCGGCGGACGCTGTCGTAGATGTACTTGAGCCTGTCTGGATACGGCGTGTCAGGATGGGTTTCCAGGCACCCATAGTCAAGAAGGGCTACGGTGTCGCCGTCTGATGAGACGACACCGTAGCCGATGCGTGCCAGTCCGGGATCGATTCCCAGAGTAAGCATGAAGTCTCTAGCTTTCCTGCTCCAGCAGCTTGATGATCTCGTCGCTCATCTCATAGTTGGAGAAGTAGTCGCTGACGTCATCGTGTTCGTCCAGCGCTTCCTCCAGCCGCGCGATCTTTCGCGCATCGTCAATCGCGACGGCAACAAGAGTCTTGGGAATCATGGTGAGAGACGCTGACTTCACGACAATCCCGGCAGCCTCGAGGGCCTGACGCACCTTGTACACATCCTCAGGTCCGGTAACGACGGTCGTCGTCTCTTCGTCCTGCTTGAGGTCCTCTGCGCCGCTGTCCACCGCAATCATGAACAGATCGTCGTATCCCTTGTCGGCGGAATCGATTTCCAGCGAACCCTTCCGCTCGAAGCCCCAGCTGACAGACCCATTCTCCCCCATTGCGCCACCGTGTTGAGAGAGAATTCTCCTGATTTCCGACGTCGTACGGTTCTTGTTGTCAGTCGAGGCCTGGATGATGAATGCAGTGCCGTTGGGACCATAACCTTCGTACGTGGTCTCCTCGTAGCTGACGCCCTCCATCTCTCCGGTTCCGCGCATGATTGCCTTCTTGACGTTGTCATTAGGCATCCCCGCTGACTTGGCCTTTTCTACGGCCGCCCTCAACCGCGTGTTCGTGTCGGTGCTCCCGCCGCCTGCTTTCGCGGCGATGATGATCTCACGAGTGATCTTGGTGAAAGCACGACCCCGCTTGGCGTCTTCTACGCCCTTCTTGGCCTGAATATTGTGCCACTTGGAATGCCCGGACATCTAAACCTCCTGATTTGAGCTCTGCTCTGCCAATCGCAGAAACTGTTCATGTACCCTTGTATCGCTTCCAAGCTCTGGATGGAACGAAGAAGCAAGGAGCCTTCCCTGCTGCACATAGACCGGCCCCTGTGCTACCCTTGCCAATACGCTTACAGAAGGTCCTGTCCGGATGATCACCGGCGCTCGAATGAACAGCGCATGTAATGGTGTATCCAGCCCTTCGATTTCCAGATCTTCCTCGCTGGACTCCTTCTGACGTCCAAACGCATTTCGCTGGACAGTCACATCCAGAAGTCCCAGATGAGGCTGCGCCTGGCTTCCCTCAATCTCCCGAGCCACGACGATCATTCCTGCGCACGTGCCGTAGATTGCCAGTCTGCCTGCATCAAAACGGTCGACGATAGCTTGATCCAGTCCGTACTTGACCATGAGCTTCCCCATCGTCGTGCTTTCGCCTCCCGGGATGATCAGACCATCCACCGATTCGACTTCCTCGGGGAAACGAACGAGATGAACCTCCACGCCGAGGGACCGCACCATCCTGGCGTGTTCTCGAAAGTCGCCCTGAAGAGCGAGGACGCCGATGACCACGTTTAGTTGCCCCTCACCTGCATCTTGTCCAGCTCGACGAGCGTGCGTGCATCTATGCCTGACATTCCTTCCTTCAGGCCCTTGCTTACCTCCAAGAGCACCTTGGGATCTTCCCAGTAGGTCGTTGCCACCACGATGGCTCTTGCTCTCGGAAGCGGATCCGAACTCTTGAAAATGCCAGAACCCACAAAAACACCATCGGCCCCAAGCATCATCATGAGTGCCGCGTCGGCCGGCGTGGCAATGCCCCCCGCTGCAAAGTTGACCACGGGAAGACGTCCCAACATACGCACTTCGCGCAGGAGCTCAACATTGACCCCAAGGTCCTTCGCCTCGACCACGAGTTCATCCTCAAGCATCGATTGCACCTTGCGGACCTCGTTCATGACCGCTCGCATGTGGGTGACTGCCTCAGAGACGTCTCCGGTGCCCGGCTCGCCCTTCGTCCTGATCATCGCGGCTCCCTCGCTGACACGCCGCAGCGCCTCGCCGAGATTGCGTGCTCCACATACGAAGGGGATCTTGAACTGCCACTTGTCGATATGGTAGGTGACGTCGGCGGGAGTCAGTACTTCGCTCTCGTCAATGAAGTCGACGCCCATGTACTCCAGTATCCGTGCTTCGGCAATATGCCCGATTCGGACCTTGGCCATGACGGGAATCGAGACGGCGTCCATGATCTGCTCAACAAGTCCCGGGTCAGCCGCCCGTGCGACACCGCCTTCCCTGCGAATGTCGGCCGGAATCCGTTCGAGTGCCATCACTGACACAGCACCGGCTTCTTCGGCGATCTTCGCCTGGTCGACCGTCGTGACGTCCATGATGACGCCACCCTTGAACATCTCTGCCAAACCGCGCTTTATCCTGGTCGTTCCGATTTCAGTCATGTTGTTGTCACCTCTTCAACCCCTAAAGTCTACTGTCATTTGCTGATTTGGCAACGTATTCGGCTGCACACCTTCCGGCCAGAAATCCGGTCGAGAAAGCTGCCTGCAAATTGTAGCCACCGGTGACGGCCTGGAGGTCCAGGAGCTCGCCGGCAATGAATAATCCGGGAACGAGTCTTGACCCCATGGATCGCGGGTCGACCTCCCGCAGAGCAACACCACCCTGCGTGATGATCGCGGAGGCGAGAGGGTCAGCGCCTGTGCATTTCAGCTCCACCCCCTTGATTGATCCGGCCACCGCAGTAAGTGTCTTCTTCGGCAATGGCATCCTGCCCTTTCCTTCGATGCCCCAAACACGCATCAGCTCAAGAACCATCCTCTTCGGAAGGAACCTCGAGACGTGCACGAGGATCTCATCGGCATTCCCGCAAGTCTCGATGTCGTGAAGCTCCTGATCCAGCGTCTTCTCGGGCCGCAGGTCCATGCGCAGAAGGACGGCCTTGCTCTCGGCAAGCGCTGGTGTGACCGCCAGACTCAGCGAGAGGACGGCAGGTCCTCCAATCCCTCGGTCCGTGATCATGACTTCTCCCTGCCTTCGAGCAAGCAGTTGAGAGCCAACCCATGCCTCGACAGCGACGCCTTCGAGCGAGGTCCCCGCAAGTTCTCTCAACCACTTCTCGGGGCAGTGCAGGGAAACCAGGCCAGGAAGCAGGCGACTGGGATGATGGCCCACGCGCTCGAGGAGCTCATAACCGTCTCCCGTCGATCCGGTACCAGGATAGGATTTCCCACCCGTGGCTACGACCACCGCCAGGCAGCGGACAAACCCGCCAGACTCCAGGCCGATTTTCCAGTCGCCGGACCCAGAATCCATGCTTCGAACGCGAGCCGAGTAGCGAACATCGACGCCATTTCGCACGAGAAGCAGCCCCAGAGCCTGGACGACGTCCTGCGCCTTGTCCGTCACAGGGAACACTCGGCCACCTCGCTCGGTCTTGAGTTGCAGGCCGGCTTCGGCGAAAAGAGTGACAAGGTCATCCGAGAAAAAGGAATCAAAAGCCGGGTAGAGGAATCGGCCGGAAGGGCTGAAGGCCTGGACAAACTCGCCGACTGAACGCGCATTTGTCACGTTTGCCCTGCCCTTGCCCGTGATCGCCAGCTTCTTGCCGAGCACCCGATTCCGTTCGAGGATGAGGACTGACCTATCATGGCCAGAAGCTTTAAGGTACCTTGCAGCAGACAATGCCGCCATCATGCCAGCAGCACCACCACCTATGACACAGACCTCAGCTCTTGTTTCCATCGCCGGCTAGAGTATAACAGATTTGTGTGCGTCACTACTGCCACAGTGCTCTGCAATCCTCACTGTTCTTCTTGCCAACCGGGGGAAATGGAATACAATCAACGTTGTGCGCCCGTAGCTCAACTGGATAGAGTGACGGTCTACGGAACCGTAGGTTACAGGTTCGATTCCTGTCGGGCGCACCAGTCCTGACATGGCTCTCACTGACGTTGATTGCATGCTCCTTGCCCTTGATGAGGCCAGGCGTGCCCTTGATGAAGGAGAGATTCCTGTAGGATGTGTTGTCGCGAGGGCTGGTGAGTTGCTTGCTTCCGCGCACAACATGCGAGAGAGCGCCAAAGACCCGACGGCACATGCCGAGATACTTGCGTTGCGCTCCAGCGCCGAGCGTCTCCAAGATTGGCGGTTGGACGGATGCGTCCTGTACGTTACTCTTGAGCCGTGTCCGATGTGTGCTGCCGCAATAGCTCTTGCGAGGGTACAGCGGGTGGTGTTTGCGGCGTACGATTTCGACAATGGAGCAGTGGGCAGCAATGGCAATATGCTTACGCGGCCTATCTTTGGATATGCTCCGGAGGTGGCTTCTGGTTTGTTGCGCGCTGATGCCGAGGTTGTCCTGCAGCAGTTCTTTGCACGTATCAGGTCCAAACGGAGAGGTGGCTGAGCGGTTGAAAGCGCCTGCCTCGAAAGCAGGTGACGGGGTTCCCTCGTTCGTGGGTTCAAATCCCACCCTCTCCGCCAGCATCGCACAGATGCTGAAACCACCATCGGCTTGCACAGTTCCCGATGCTGGAGTGCAGTCATGAACCCAGGATCTTCTCCCAAATACGGCATCGGCTTTGCTTCGCTTCTCGATGAAGTATCCGATGTACCCCTCAGCATCACGGGGAGTGTCCCCCCCGACCTCGTCGGCACGATGTACAGAATCGGCCCCGGCAGGTTCCAGATTGGGGGTCACTCTGTTGGACACTGGCTGGACGGCTTCGCCCTCCTTTCATCAGTGAGCTTTGGGCCGCATGGGGTCACCTGCAGCAGCCGCTTCCTTGCCAGTTCCTGGTATCGTCGAGCCCTGACGGAAGACGCCGTGCCCGCTGGTGGTTTCGACTCCCAGTCCGCCCACCGGGGCAAACATCTCTCCAACGACAACGCCAACATGAACATCACGACTTGGAGAAACGAGCTGGAGGCTCTCGGTGACACGTCACAGAGGGTCTTGATCGACCCCGCGACGCTGGCGACAATACGCACAAGGCGATGGACTGCTCTGAACAGATGCTGCGCGTCGTCGCCACACCCCGTTTTCGACCGGCTCACCGGAGAGCGTTTCGACCTGTCGCTCTGCAACGGAGATCCTGCAGGATATGTCATCGCCGTCACCGATCCTGAAGGAAGGACGAGACGCTTGTGTGCCCTCCCGTCTTCGCGCCTTGGATACATGCACTCCTTCAGCGTAACCGAACGATGGGTCGTTCTCGTCGAAGGTCCGTTCACGTCGTATCCTCGCTCCCTGAGCTCATCCAAACGTCCATACCTGCGAGACTATGTCTGGGATGCGGGGCGGGGGAGCAGAATCCTGGTCGTCGACCGGAGGACAGGTACGCTGAAAGCGACGCTCTCCACACGCCCACTGTTCGCACTCCACCACATCAATGCCTGGGACGACGGAGATCGGATCGTCGTCGATCTCGCCGCCTACGCGGACCCGAGTATCCTCGACTCTCTGGCTTTCGACAATGGAGAGGTTCCCACAGGCGACTTTCCCGCTCCACTGGCGACCCGGCTGTTCATTGACCTGGAGCACAAACGCGTCCTTTGCTCGCCGCTGAAGTGCCCGCCGGGAGAGTTCTGCATCATAGACAGCAGGTTTTCGATGCGCCCGCACACGATCGTCTTCGCAGCAGGACCGACCAGAACGGGCGAGCCAATCGACCGACTGTGGCGTTCCGACGTGACGACCGGTCAGTTTGTCGCGTGGTCATCCGACAACTGTCTCCCCGGCGCTCCAGTTCTCATTCCAGGTGCTGCGGACGGTCCAGAAGGAGAAGGCTGGCTGCTCTCAATCGTGCTCGATGTCCAGGCGAAGCGCTCGTTTGTCCTGATTCTGGACGCTGCGACAATGGCCGAACAAGCCCGCGCATGGCTTCCCTGGGCGCTACCGTTCGGTCTGCATGCACTGTTCGTGCCGGAGGAGGCAGCGACATGAATTCACCGAAACAGGTACGCGCTGCGTCGTGCGCGGTCCCCTCGGGGGGTCGCTACGAACGTCAGCTCTGGATGAAACAGGTCGGCTCTCGGGGACAGAAGAAGCTGTCAAGAGCGTCTGTTCTGGTCGTGGGAGCCGGAGGACTCGGTTCCCCGATCCTTCTGTGCCTGGCTGCAGCCGGCGTAGGTACGCTGGGAGTAGTCGACGGAGACACTGTGAGCCTGTCCAACCTGAACCGGCAGATGCTCTACGTCACCGAAGACATCGGTCAACCCAAGGCTCTCGTCGCAAAACAACGGTTGGCGGCTCTGAACCCGGAAGTACGTGTCGAGGCCTATCCAAGCCGGCTGGATCCAGACAACGCTTATGCTCTCTTCAGCGCCTACGACATGATCGTCGACGCCACGGACAACTACAGTACGCGATACCTCGTCTCCGACGCTGCTGTCCTGTTTGACAAGCCGCTGTTCGTCGGTGCAGTCAGCAACCTCCACGGAATGGCATTCACGGTCATCCCGCGAAAAACGGCCTGCTTCCGCTGCCTCTACCCCAAGTCTCCTACTTCCGCCATGGCACGTGAGGAGAGAGCCCGCGGCATTCTCGGCAGCACTCCCGGCATCATCGGGTCCATCGTCGCGCAGAGTGTGCTCAAGTATATCCTCAGGTACGGAGACTGGCTGGCTGGAAAAATGCTGCTCATGGACGGAGAGGACAATCGCTTCGACCTCGTGCCGCTTGAACGCGACCATGCATGCCGAGTGTGTGGTGACCTGCCAACCATCACCGAGTTGTTCTCGATGAACATGGATTCCCGCCAGAGTTCCTGCTGAACAAAGGGACTCTGACGGGAATGCAGACGTGCTGCACCTGCCGCAGCGCTCTTACCGTTCCAGTCGGCAGGCTACTTTCGACCCTTCAAGCTCCAGGGCCAGGGAGCCGTCCTCGACCGCGCCGGTGACTACCGTCACTTCGTTTGCAAGGACTTCCTGGGCTACGTCCTGCACCGCAGCGGTGAGTGCCGCCGTCACTGCTGCGTCGGTACACGTCAAAGCAAGGCGTATGCGATCTGTCACCTGGTAGCCTCTGTCCTTGCGCTGCCCCTGAACAAAGTGTTCGACCTCTCGCACATACCACTCAGCTCGCAACTCCGGTGTGACTGCAGCATCGACCGCCACGACAACGTTCGCCGCCGACGCCGCGAACAGTCCGCCTTTCCCCGAAACCGTGCTGATGACGTCATCCCTCGTCAGCAGGAATGCCATTCCGTCCAAATCCACGGAAGCCCGCCCAGTACTCTCAAGCTCAGCATAGACTCTCTCTGGATCTGCCGCGAGTGCCTTCTGGATGGCCGGGATGGACGTTCCTGCCCTCCTCCCGAGGACAGGAAGGTTGGGCCGGAGCGCGAACTCGGCTATGTCCGCAGCGTGCGTAGCTTCGGCGATAGACTTGACGTTCAGCTCATCGCGGATGATTTCGGCGTGGGACACGAGCGCTCCGTGAGCCTGCGCATCGTGGACGTAAACAGTCACGGCACTCAGCGGCTGCCTGGTCTTGACGCCCGCCTGCTTTCTGGCTGACCTTCCCAGCGACACGACATCCATGACCACCTGCATCGCGCTCGTAAGCTGTGAGTCGAACAGCGGCTCGTCAAATTCCGGCAGGTCGAGGAAGTGGACAGAAAGTGGGGACTCGATATCGCTCGACCGGACGAGGTTCTGATAGATCTCCTCCGACATGAAGGGCGTGAATGGCGTCAGCAATCTGGCAAGGTCCACCAGGACTCTGTAGAGCGTCTGGTACGCCGACAGCTTGTCAGTATCGTTTTCACTTCTCCAGAAACGCCGCCTGCTCAGGCGCACGTACCAGTTGCTCAGCTCCTCGACGAAAGCCTGGATGCGCTTCGTCGCCGGGTTGATATCATAGGCCTCCATATCTGCACGCACTTCGCGGACGAGTACCTGGAACCGACTCAGAAGCCACCGGTCCAGTTCTGGCCGCTGGCCGAATGGCAGCTGAGCAGCGAGTGGATCAAAGTGGTCGATATTGGCGTACAGCACGAAGAAACTGTAGACGTTGCGCAGTGGTATGATGAAGTTCTTGAGGGCGTCGGCAACGACGCTCGGCCCAAACCGTCTCGGGTACCAGGGTGGAGTGCCGGTATACAGTGACCATCGGAACGCATCTGCCCCCTGCTTGTCCAGAATACTCCACGGGTCGATGACATTGCCCACATGCTTGCTCATCTTATGGCCCTTCTCGTCCAGCACCAGTTCGAGCACCATGCAGCGCTTGAACGCGGGCCTGTCGTTGAGAGCCGTGGAGATAGCGTGAAGGGTGTAGAACCACCCACGCGTCTGATCGATCCCTTCTGAGATGAAGTCCGCTGGATACATCTTCGCGAACTCGCCCTGGTTCTCGAATGGATAGTGCCACTGTGCATATGGCATCGAACCGGAGTCGAACCAGACGTCGATGACTTCCGGGACACGGCGCATGGCACCACCACATGCCGGACACCGCAGTTCGATCTTGTCCACATAGGGGCGATGCAGTTCAACCTCGGGATCCGGGTTGACAGCCATCTCGTTGAGTTCAGCGATGGAACCTACCGCGTGCTGGTGTCCACAAGACTCGCAGACCCAGATGGGCAATGGAGTCCCCCAGTAGCGTTCGCGGGACAGCGCCCAGTCTTTGATGTTCTCCAGCCAGTTGCCAAATCGCCCATCCTTGATGTGGTCCGGGTACCAGGTGATCTCCTGATTGTTCGCAACCATCTGGTCTTTGAATTCCGTCGTGCGGACGAACCACGAGTCCTTGGCGTAGTAGAGAAGAGGTGTATCACATCTCCAGCAGAAGGGATAGTCATGTTCGATCCTCTCCGTCTTGAACAGTTTCCCGTCAGCTTTGAGCTGACGCCGGATATCCGGGTCGCTTCCCTTCGCGTCCTTGCCGGCCCACGGCACTACCTCGGACGTGAATCTGCCTGCAAGGTCTACGAGCTGGACAAACGGAAGTCCCTCTTTCAGTCCGACGCTGAGGTCGTCTTCGCCAAACGCCGGGGCAAGATGCACGATGCCCGTGCCGTCCGTCGTCGTCACGTAGTCTGCGGTGACGATGCACCAACCACACGCCTCTTCGCCGGGTGTGACACTGGCAAAGTCGTAGAGACGCTCATATCGAATCCCCGAAAGCTCCCTTCCGAGATAGGTGCGCACGAGTGTCACGTGTTCAGCGTCATGACCCAACACTGCCGCCAACCGCGCGGAGGCCAGCAGATACCGTTCGCCATCGAGTTCCACAACCGAGTACTCTACGCCCGGGTTGACCGCAAGCGCGACGTTGCTCGGCAACGTCCACGGCGTCGTCGTCCAGACCAGCGCCTTGACACCCTCCAGTCCACCTGATGCCAAGGAGAACTTGACGAAGACCGTCTCATCGGTGACGTTCCTGTATCCCTGCGCTACTTCGTGCATGGAGAGGGCGGTCCCGCAGCGCGGACAGTAGGGGACAACCTTGTGCCCCTGGTACAACAACCCCTTGTCATAGAAGGTCTTGAGGATATGCCATTCCGATTCTATGTAATCGTTCGTATAGGTCGCATACGCGTGTTCGGTATCCAGCCAGAAACCGATGCGGCTGGTCATCTTCTCCCATTCCGCCTTGTACGTGAAAACACTGCTCTTGCACTCGCGAACGAATGCTTCGACGCCGTATTCCTCGATCTGCTGCTTGCCGCTGATGTGAAGTCGTTTCTCGACCTCGATCTCCACAGGAAGACCCTGGCAGTCCCAACCACCCTTGCGGGGGACATAGAAGCCCGTACCTGCCTTGTACCTCAGGACCGTGTCCTTGAAAACGCGGGCCAGGCCGTGGTGCACGCCTGGGATGCCGTTCGCGGTCGGTGGCCCTTCGAAAAACACGAAGCGCTCCTTGTCCTTGCTCAGGTCGAGCGACTTCTCAAAGACATGACTGGTTTCCCAGAATTGGATAGTAGCCACCTCCTGCTCGACAACCTTGTCGGCAGGCAGTACGGGTTTAAACATGAGACGTCTCCTCGTGTGAAGGTTTCACTGCGGAAATCCGCATACATACTACGTCGCCGGGTAGCGTTGTCAACCAGATGACCATCACTTGTCCCCTCTAGAACAGGCTACCGAGGCACTCCTTCACGGGGGCAAAGTTCACCTTTGCGACGGATCGCAGAACATCCTTGCCCTTGTCTGACGCGAGGCGCCGCATGAACGCTTGCGCTTCCAACGAAGCCCCCTTTGGCAGCCGGACGACTCCGTTTTCTCTCGCAGTACGCTCGAGACCGTCAAGAAATGCGGCCCTGGCAAGAACCGAAGCGGCAGCCACCTCAGGATACCGTTCCGCGTGCGTTTCCACAACGAAGCGGAAGCTCTGCGGACTCTTCCACAGGGCCATCGCTCGTCGTCCATACTTGTCCAGGATGACCGTGTGAGCCTTCGATGCGGTCGCCAATTCGAGCAGCAACTCAGCATAGACCTCGTTGAGCAAGATGTTCACGTTGTGCACGCGCGCGTACCGTGCATTGTAGTCAGGGGGCATGAGGATGCGAATGCCCGACACGCCGATATCGTTCAGTCTCATCGCGACGGCACGCACTTCTCCATCTGTCATCAGCTTGCAGTCTCGTGCACCAGATCGCACGACCTCCCGTCGTTCTGACTCGCCGCAAGTGGCAAATGCCGCGACGACAAGTGGACCGAACAGGTCTCCCTTGCCCGATTCGTCTCCTCCGACGATCGGGAATTCGAGACTCCTGGTCGCCGGTTCCGCGTGAACCAGAATCCGTTCCGCGAGCTGAACCTGCCTGTCGCAGTCCGCACCCTGGAATAAGACCTTTCCGCTACGATAGCCAGTGACGACGGAGCCCTCGTTCCTGCTCAGGAAAGATGCCCCCGAAGGCGGTTCGGGGTCCAGGATGGCACCACCCGCGATCAGAGCCAATCGGAGACGTTCCTGCTGTTCTTGCGTCATTGTTCTCACGGTATTCATGGATGGATTGTCTCCTCTTTCGACAGATGTGCAACCCCGGTCAAACACAAGGGGGCCGGCGACTGCCGGCCCCCTTGATGAATCAGTCGATCACCTGCTATGGCTTGACGACAGTGATTCGACCCTCGACGGTGGGGTTGATCTCTGGATGTGCCATGACGTAGGCGATAAGACCATCACGCATCCATTCTCCGGACATGTAGACGACCTTGGCCCCCTTCAGCATGGCATACCCGTCACCGCCGGCGGCCGTGAAATCCGCGGTGCAGAGCTTGTATACGGCGTTCATGTCCAGGGGCTTGCCATCCTTGGTGATGCTGACGACACGCGAACCCTTGGGCTTGGCCGGGTCGAACGTGAAGCTGAATCCGGACACCTGAAGGAACCCTCCCAACTGCGCAGGATACGCGCTGACAGAGTTCTCGAGAGCTTCCTTGAGGGTGGAACCCTTGATCTCCAGAACGACCAGGAGGTTGTCGAACGGAAGCACGGCAACGATGCTGCCAACCGTGACATCACCGGCAGGAACGCTGACGCGAATACTGCCGCCGTTCTCGAACGCGATATCCGCGCCCGTGGAGATGCGCATCCAGTCCGCGATGTAGTTGCCAAGGTTGGTCTCTTTCGTACGAACGTTCGCGCGTTCGCCGTCAAGCGCAACGAGAGCCTTACCGACGACGACGCTCAACTTGTCCTTCAGCTGGTTGTTGTACCCGTCGACGATGGCCTTGACAGCAGCGTTTTCGGCGACAGTCGTCACAGTTGGCACAAGTTCATAGGTGACACTCTGTCCAGTGATCTTTCCTTGGTAGGTCGTGAAATCGATGACCTCTTTGCCGACATACGCACCGGCTGTGCCAGTCTGGGTGATCATGGTCTTGCCAACCATCACTGCCTTCGTCAGGACGGTGTGGGAGTGACCACCGATGATCAGGTTGATGCCAGGTGCACCTGCAGCGATAGCAGGGTCCAGCGGAGCACCGCCATTCTCGTATCCGCAGTGACTCAGAGCAATGATGTACTGAGCTCCCTGCTCCTTCAGGTCGATAATCTGGTTCTTGGCAGTCGCTATCGGATCGGCAATGCCGACGCCTGTCAGGCTGGACGGCGCCACGATGATAGGAAGGTCCATCGTCACGACACCGAACAACCCGATGTTGATCCCCGCCACGTTCTTGATGACGTTCGATTTCCAGCCGAGGTTGACGCCCGTCACGTTCGCATTCACGTAGTCAAACTTGGCGTCTGCGATCCGGTCCTTGAGAACCTGCTGACCATAGTCCCACTCGTGATTTCCGAGTGTTGCCACGCTATAGCCCATAGCGTTGTAAGCATCTGTCACGCTCTTGCCCTGGAACAGGTTGGCGACCGTGGCACCCTGAATCGCGTCGCCGGCATCCACAAGCAGAACATGCTCGGCGCCGAACGTGCTGCGGACACCATTGATGATCGTGGCCTCGCGGGCCGCCCCCGCAACGCTGTTCTTGCTGGCATCAATCACCGGCAACAGGTTACCGTGGAAGTCGTTGGTGTGCAGGATGACCACGGTCGGGAAACGCAGCCCCACGACCATATCTGCCAGTTCGCCCCTCGTGAGCTGATGCTTTGGCGCCATGGCCTGAGCAGATGTAATGAACCCCTTCGACTCAGCAAACGCCATGTATGGCAGCGCCCAGTCGGAAATGATGAGGTTCATGTTGGGTTTCTTGCCGGACTTGCCACTCGTGCCACCGGTAGGGATCTCCTCGAAGCTGGCGAGGTCAAAGATCGCAATTTGGTCATATTCCTTGCCCAGCGTGACTGCGTAGTCCCGCCAGGGGATCGTCGTACTCACATCGATATAGGTCTTGCCCTTGTAGTACCATGTTCCAAGAGCATACCCTGTCCGGTCCAGCAGCCACTTGGCGTTCTTCATCGTATAGGCCTTGAGGTCGCCACCAGTCGGATAGCCATTGACGGCCATCCCGGGGGCTACGGGAGCAGAGATAGCGTACATCTCCACGCCACCGAGTGACTGGCCCGAACGCATGTTGATGGTCGCTCCACCGTTCTTCTTCGTGTCCGCTGCCAACGCTTCCCAGTCCCAGGTGCCGTCGGCATTGCGGAACAGGTTCGGAACCTTGTCCAGAGGCTGTGCGCAGAGATCGTACCTGGAAGCCTCGTATCCATATCCGCTTGCTCTCATCAGGGCAACGACTGCCTGTTCAGTTGTGACCGGGGCATCGGGCGCGAACGTCCTGGCCGACGTGCCGTTCATCAACTTGAGAGCTTCGACGGTCCCGATGGCTCGAGCGTACCAGCCGTCGCTGGCGACGTCGGCGAATGAGCTTCCGTGATTGCGGCTGCCGACCGCGACGTAGGACCCGGTGATGATTGCCGCGAGATCACCGCGCGTGGCCGTGGAATCAGGAGCAAATGCCCCTGCTGGGAACTCGCTCAGTGCGCTCTGCCTGTTGAGCGTGTCGATTGCTGGGCGATACTGCGAGTTGAGATAGTCTGGCACGAGATACCAGTTGTAGTCTACAGTCGCATCGATCGTCCCTGTCTCCTTCACGTACTGGATCATCAGGTTGCGGACCTCATCGCTGGACTGGTAGACAATCGGTGCGCCCTTGAACCCAAGGAACCCGCCACCGCCCGCGCGGTAGTTGTTGAGGGCCAGTGTATAGGAAGTGGCCATGTCCATCGGCTGACCATGATACATCAGGCCGCTGATGCGCTGGCCGACCGGCTTGGTGATGTCGATGACGTAGTCGGCGCCCTGCAGCATGTCGTAGTTGTAGCCCCTCACACTGGAGTTGACCAGGCTCGTGGCCGTCTTGTTGAATGTGTAGGTGTTGAAGTAGGTCGCAGACCACTCAAGCTCGTCCTTGATCTGCTGTCCTGTCACCTTGATGGCGAACAGAGTGTTCTCGTAGATGTAGAGGGAATACATGTCACGCACCGTCAATGGCCCTTTCTTGAAACTGGGGGCAGGGTCCGGCAGCATGGCAGCAAGTGACAGATCGGTGTTGGCGTACTTCATCTGGACCTTCTGAATCAGGTCCATGATGGCACTATCTTCAGTGCGGGACGTAGCACCAGGGAAATCCCCGGTAGCCTCGCCGAGCGGCTGTTTCATGTAGTTGACGGCCGTTTCGTGCTGT
>JAPLGJ010000244.1 GCA_026390215.1 Caldisericota bacterium | reverse complement strand
GACGCCGTCGGAGGCGGTCGCTCCCTGGATGAAGCCGACCGTGACAGTCAATTGCGCGTTTGCGGGGACGGTCATGACGGGGTAGTATCCCTGGATCCATCCCGCGTCGACCCACTGGGGATGGGTCTGCAGGACCTTCGCCCGGACAACCCCGTCCTCCAGGGTGACCTGAGATCTGTACAGAGCGAATCCCCTGGCATCGGACGTCAAGCCCGGCCAGGGGAGGCTGCCGGCTCCACTGCTCCAGGATGCGGAGGAGGCGCCGGCAACGAAGTCATAGAGTGGCACCGCAGAAACCGGCGGCGGGAGTCCATACGACGTGACGAGCAGAAAGCAGATGATGAGAAGTAGACATCCTCTGCGCATTGAGAGCCCTCCTTTGCGCGCGGCGTGTGCGCTTGAGGCAGAAGCCAGGACCGGTCAGTTGGACCGAACTGCGCAAGTACGACCGACAGCCAATCAGGACAGCAGGCCCATGGCGCGTCGGGGTGCCATGTCAATGCGTTCGCGATCCATTGCTCTAAGTGTATCACAAGTGGCTCGGTCGTCCAAACTGGCACTGCCTGCCGAGCTCTATGGTCGCTCGATGATGGTGTTGCGGGCATTATCGCCTATACTCACCGCATGGGGATCTTCAAGCTGAAGGCACCGTTTGAACCGTCAGGGGACCAGCCGCAGGCCATCGCGAAGCTGATTGCCGGTATCCAGGAAGGCGACCGCTTCCAGACGCTGGTCGGCGTCACCGGTTCAGGCAAGACGTTCACCATGGCAAGTGTCATCAAGGAGTTCGACCACCCGGTGCTTGTCCTGAGCCACAACAAGACGCTCGCCGCACAGCTCTACAGCGAGTTCAAGGCCTTCTTCCCCGAGAACGCGGTCGAGTACTTCGTCAGCTACTACGACTACTATCAGCCCGAGGCCTACGTCCCCACCATCGACCTGTACATCGCGAAGGACGCCGACATCAACGAGGACATCGCTCGCCTGCGGCACTCGACCATCCGCTCCCTCGTCGAGCGCAAGGACGTCATCGTCGTGAGTTCGGTCAGCTGTATCTACGGCTGGGACTCGCCGGAGGAGTATCGCGAGGGGCTGCTGACGGTGACGCAGGGCGCCGCCATGAAGCGCGACGACATTGCCCGGTCGCTCATCGGCCTGCGCTACGAACGCGTCGAGGACGTGGGCAAGGGTGGCTCTTTCCGCGTGCGCGGGTCGACGGTGGAGGTCATGCCCAAGGAGACGGAGACCGGCATTCGCATCCGGCTGTCGCTGGACGGAACGGTCGAGAAGATCCAGGAATTCGACCTGGGTTCGCGCCAGGTCATCAGGGAGTACAAGGAGTTCATCTTCTTCCCTGCCGCGCAGTTCGTGACCAGCCCGGAGCGCATCGAGAAGTACATCGCGCTCATCCAGAAGGACATGGAGGACCGCGTCGCAGTCTTCACCTCGCTCAACAAGTTCGTCGAGGCCCAGCGCATCGAGGAACGCACCAAGAACGACGTCGAGATGCTGCGCGAGGCCGGCTACTGCAACGGCATCGAGAACTACAGTCGCTACTTCAGCGGCCGCGCGCCCGGCTCCGAGCCATACACGCTCCTGAGCTTCCTGCCCAAGGACTTCCTGCTCTTCGTGGACGAGTCCCACATCAGCGTTCCACAGATTCGTGGGATGTTCAACGGCGACCACCAGCGCAAGCAGACGCTCATCGACTACGGTTTCCGCCTGCCGTCGGCGCTTGACAACCGCCCGCTCATGTTCGACGAGTTCATGCGCTACGTCCGGCAGGCGGTCTTCGTCAGCGCGACGCCGTCGGACTACGAGTACCAGGTCTCGACGCAGGTCGCGCAGCAGCTCCTGCGCCCCACGGGTCTCGTCGATCCGCTCATCGAAGTGCGCCCCAGCAAGGACCAGGTCCCGAACCTGATCGGCGAGATACGGCAG
>JAPLGJ010000056.1 GCA_026390215.1 Caldisericota bacterium | reverse complement strand
CCGGGGGGCACTGTGTCGGCGTGCTCGACGTCGAGTCGCCCAAGGTCGGGGCGTTCACACGCTCCGACATCCGGCTGCTCATGCCGTTCACGTCTGGGCTTGCCCTGCTCATCGACAACCAGCAGAAGACAAAGCAATTGCACGAGCAGGCAACCCGCGACGGACTTACCGGGGTTTTCAACCGCCACATGATTGATGAGATGCTCCCCGTGGAGTTGAAGCGGGCAGAGCGGTATCATCGTGACGTGAGCCTCGTGATGCTCGACCTCGACGAATTCAAGGCCGTCAACGACAACCTTGGCCATCAGGAGGGAGACCGCATGCTGCGGGTTTTTGCTGCTTGCATTTGCAAGCTTGTCCGTTCCTCCGACTTGGTGTTCCGCTACGGTGGCGACGAGTTCCTTCTCCTGTTGCCTGAGACGACGCGCGAGCAGGCCGAGCTGTTCCTGAAACGATTGACCGATTTCGCATGTCCGGAACTCATCACGACGATGGGACGTGTGACCTTCTCGGCCGGTATCGCCGGCTACGTCAGTGATTCCTCTTCAGAGGACCTCCTCAAGCTGGCTGACGACCGCCTGTACCAGTCCAAACGGCTTGGCAAGGGGCACGTTACCAGCCGATAGGACCGCTTCTTCATGCCAGTCCATCGTTCTCGCGCGCATAGGAATCCATTCCTGCCCCTGTTGCCGCGTGTTACAACAACTACGGCTGTCCCCTGTTACAAAGTCCAGTCGTGTCAACTCACGTAAAAAAGTACCTGAAGCATTAGGCCGTCGACTCATCTAAAAAGTACGCGTAGTTGCCACGTTTTATGATCGCCCGAGGTTGTCTCCGTTTGGCGATTGCATCCAGTCGGTCCTGGCAAAGGAGGATCTCGTGGTGCAGGCTCGTCAGGTCTAGTTCTGCACGGGTGGCAAGGAGGCGTTTCTTTACCTCTTCAGACACATCCGTCCGTGCCAGCATCCGTGCACAAGGAGTCTGGGCACTGTCATACACCTTGGTGATGTGGCTCCCAGTCCTCACCTTGTGCAGGAGCTTCTGGCTGGGAAGGAACCAGTTCACCAGGAGATGCAGGGTCTGGTACAACCGGTTCAGGAGATCAACCTCAGCTTGGGTGTCATGTCGGTCATATCCCACGAACTTCCGGACGACCGAATTGTTTTTCTCTTCTACATGAGCATTGTCGTTCTTGTGGTAGGGACGGGACCGGGTGAGGGTGATGCCATGGGTATGGCAGAAGCGGACGAGATGGCCGTTCATGAATTCGCTCCCGTTGTCCGCATGGAGAGAGACGACACGACCTGGGTATCTGTGGAGACAGGTCTCCAGGGCAGCGACCACGTAGATCTCTGCTTTCGTCCGTACCGCTCCTGCTTCGGTCCATCCGGTCGTGCAGTCCGTGACGGTAAGGGTCCACCCGAAGTCGTCCACCGCCTGTCCCCCGTCATGCCCCACCAGGTCCACGGCCAGGACGCCCGGGAGGTCCAGCGGAGGGTCCATGCAGGTCTGGATGGGGATCCGGCCACCCAGAGGAGTGCTTCGGGTATGGGAGATCCCATGCAGATGGTACTTCTTCCGTTCTCCTGCCAGGAGCCTCCCAATCGTTGCAGGACTCATCTGGAGGAGGAGTCTTCGGGTCTCTTCATCGATGTGGAGATGCCCATGGGTGACGAGGTTCTCCAGGAAGAGTGCCATGCCTGCTACCACACGGACAGGACCAAGAAACGTGCTTGCGCTCCAGATGGTGATCAGTGCCTGCTGGACTGCAGGACCGTACCGGGGAGGCCTGTGTCGGTGGATATGCTTCGTGGGGCCAGCCACGAGGACACAGTCTCCCAGCAAGTAGCGTTGTCCTGCCTGGTGCAGGACACGGGCGGCATACTTCCGCTGGTACCCCGTGGATTCACAGAAGTCATCCAGCATCACCGACTTCTTGCTCTTCTTTGCTTTCCAATATGCTTGTGCCTTGACCATCGTGAGCTTCTTTCGTTCCTGCATCGTGAGCTCCATTCCCGCTGCTCCTTTCTCGTCCAAAGGACCAGCAGTATTCTCTCATCGTTCAGGTACTTTTTCTCATGAGTTCACGGAACCATTTCAGGTACATATTAGGTGAGTCGATGCGCAGTCCTTGTCCGGGGAACCGCGGCCGCTATACTGACCGCATGAAGATCATGGTATGCGCTCAGGGTGGCGGTCTCAAGAAGTCCTACAACAAGATGGCGCAGGATGAGTACTGTCGTCGCCTGGAACATTACTGTGAGGTGAGCGTCGTCGACGTTGCCTCACGTCAGCTCGCCAACTACGCGCGGTTCGAAGAGGGAGCGCGTGTCCTGCTCGACCCCCGTGGGCAGGAGATCACGTCCCGTGAACTGTCCGAGCGACTGCAGGATCTGATGAACATGGGAACGCGGAAGCTGTCGTTCTTCATCGGCGGTGCGGAGGGGTTCAACCCCACCCTGCAAACCTACATCGAGCAGAACGTCGGCGTCCGTCCCCTCTCTCCCGGCACGAGCATCCTATCGCTTGGCAAGCTGACGTTGCCGCATGAGCTGGCACGCGTCATTCTCCTGGAGCAGCTCTACCGTGCCTTCTCCATCCTCAAGGGAGAGCCGTACGACAAGTAGTCTGTCTTGACTGTGATGACAGCTGTCACAATCAGCGTTGTGAGTTATCCACAGCCCGCAGCCGGTTGCACCGGAACAGGAACAGTTCATTAACAAATCGTCTACAGGTTTCTACAGACAGACTGTGCCAACCTGCTGACAGGTTATCCACAACCTCAGACGTCGCTTTTGTGCGGCTCAGCCGTCATCTTTGTGAGTTTCTGCCCACTTTCCACAGGTCAGTATCCACAGACATGGCCGGCCATGCGGGTTGATAGGGATGGGGTCACCTTGAGGGGGAGGTCGTCCCCGCGAAGGCGAGGGCCCGCACGTTGGAGCCAGGGCTGAATTTCCACATGTGCGGGAATGACAGTTGGGAGACCTGTCAGCAACCGCCACAGGAGGAGCATCCGGAGCCGCCGCAGCTGCAGGAGCCTCCTCCGCAGCCACCGGAACCCTGTTCCAGGTTGTCAGCCCCGTCGGTGTGAGCGTGGACGGTCTTGGCTAGTTGACATTCCTCGCCGCAGTCAGGGCATGAGGCTGTCCACTTTGTGCAGGGACCGTACGTCCGGTCGATCCAGTCGGACTTGACGCCGTCAGCGTCGAATTTCTTGTGGCATGTGGCGCAGTAGAAGATACTCATGGTTCCTCCTTGATGGTAGTTGTCTGGGGCGCAGGCAGGCGTTCAGGTGCCGGAGCAGGTGATCCCCGTGCTCAACCCGCCGAGTTCCAGCGTGTCGAGGCACTGCCAGATGTCACCCTCGTCGGCTTGGAGATAGGAGACATATGCCACCCGGAACGAGAAGGGGACCAGTTCGCGGCTGACGCTGCCCTCTGCTTCGAGCAATTCCTCCCGGTTCCCGAAGAACCCGACAGAAATGTGAGGAACATAGTCAACTGCCCGGTCGAACGCGACGTCCGGGAACGATTCAAGAATGATCTGTCTCAGCGTGAGTAATTCGCCGTGCGGGGTAGTCGGCTGCAGCCACAGCACAAAGCCGTCCACGAATATCCCCGGTCGAGCGACATGGACGGTGAATGGAGGGAGGTGGACCAGCGACTCGTCGATCTGGTGGCGTGCCAGCATCCAGTCGGAGACGTCGAGGTCGGCGGCAAATGCCAGTGTAATGTGGGGCACGATCCGCCTCACGTGTGGATCATACCGCTTGCGGAAGCCATCCACATAGTCTGCCGCATCGCCTGACACTGCAATCGTAACCGCTCCACCTTTGCGAAGCCGCTCCCCGTCTTGTTCCATAGCATCAGTATATGAGCATTGAGCCTGCCCGCAACGAAGGATCCGGGCTCACCTGCGGCATATGAGTGTCGCGCACCGCGTAGTCGGGGTCAGGTCTACACATTCTACAAAATACCCCTGACCAAAGGGCCACAGTGACACGATCGGCCCATAACCGGGCACGTTGTCCTTTTCATAGGGCCTTCGTTGATTCGTCGCCCGGAATAATGGTACAATGACAGGAGAACCATAGGTCGGAGTCACGGGAGGCAGTGCCATGGCAGTCTACATCGGGACCGTCCCACCTGTCGGGTGGGAGAAGGTATGGGACGAGGCAGCACGGCGTGCAGGCTACACTGGTCCACCGCCACAGGTCATCACCGATACCACTGAGCTGACTCGGAACGGTGGGGACATTGGCGCATTGGTCACCAGGAGTGTCACACCGGGACTGCTGGCAGCCGCGCCTCATCTCCGGTTGATCCAGGTGCCGTTCGCCGGGGTCGACTGCATGGATCTGGTAATGCTCAAGCATGCCGGAGTGCCGCTGGCAAACTCACACGGCAACCGTGAGGTGACCGCGGAACACGCCATCGCCCTGATGTTCGCGCTGGCGCGCCGTATCATTCCCTATGACCGCGACCTCAGGCAGGGCATCTGGCATGGTTTCACGACGATGGACGAACCGGTCGTCGGGCTCGTCGGCAAGACGGTCGGCATCGCCGGCCTGGGCAATATCGGCGCTCACATCCTGCGCATCTGCCGCGCCATGGACATGAAGGTGCTCGGTCTGAAGCGCACACCCGGCGGGGCGTGCAGCGACCTGGTGGACCGCGCATACGGCTCCAACGAGAAGATGGAGTTCCTGCGCGCCAGCGACTTTGTCATCGACGTCCTTCCGCTGACTGCTGAGACCGAGAACTACTTTGGCAGGGCGGAGTTCGAGGCAATGCGCGGGCACTGGTTCATCAACATCGGCCGTGGGCGCACGGTAGATGAGAAGGCACTCTATGACGCTCTCAAGGACGGCACGCTTGCAGGCGCCGGCATCGACCCATGGTGGGTGTATCCACCGCAGCCGGTTGTCAAAGATCCGCTCACCGGCCGTATGCTGCAGCCGGTCTTCCCTGCGCATGAGCCATTCTGGGAACTGCCAAACGTCGTGATGTCGCCGCACACGGGCGGATTTGCGGACGTGTCCGTCGAGGGGCTCTGGGGTGAGTCCTTTGAGAACGCCATTCGCGCCGACCGCGGCGAGACGCCACGGAACCTGGTTGACCTGGAGCGCGGCTACTGAGGTGAGTGACGCAGTCCACGACTATATCCTGTCGATGTTGACCCCCGACAGCCCTATGCTTGCCGGGCTGGGATTCCGGTATGAGGGGCGTACCGACATCCAGCCGGCGATCGGGCCCGAAGTGGGCAAGGTACTCGGCTTGCTGGTGCGCCTCGCGCAGGCGACGCGCATCCTGGAGATGGGGACCTGTCTCGGGTACTCGACCATGTGGCTTGCGCAGGCGATGGAAGCGACCGGTGGCCGGCTCACCAGCGTGGAGATGGATCACGCTCTTCTGGAGGAGACCCAGCGCTCGCTGGAGGCGGCCGGACTCTCACACCGCGTCCAGCTTATCGAAGGAGACGCCGGACGGGTCCTCCGCGAACTGACGGGGCCGTTCGATCTCATTCTTCAGGACTCTGCCAAGCCGCTGTACCCCGAACTCTTTGAACGGTCGGTTCAGTTGACACGGGTGGGCGGCATCCTGGCTGCCGACGACACTCTCTTCAAGCCCATGGGCATCCCGGCGAAGTTCGCAGACCCTGTGCACGAATACAACACGATGGCATTCAGCGATCCTCGGCTCTATACGACCATCCTCCCTATCGGTGACGGCCTGACCATCAGTCTCAAACTGCGCGACTGAGTAGGTTGGATATCTGCTACCTGACCCACATGTGGGTCGCTTCTTGACAGGCGAACCGGCCAGCAGTTCTCGAGACTGACAGTTGCTCTCATCTGGGTGTGGCCTACTATGTGAGCATGGACATGGTCACACGCAAGTCACTGCTCTACCGTACCGGCATCGGTGGTGCGGGCGCCTATGCGGCGACGCACGTCGTGGGATGCTCGCATGGCTGCCGCTTCCCGTGCTACGCCTTCCTCCTGATGCAGCGGTTTGGCAAAGTCGCCTCGTATGAGGAGTGGTGCCAGCCCCGGCTGGTCGCCAATGCGCTGCAGCTGGCACAGAAGGAACTGCCGCGGCTGTGTGGCAAGGCGGGTTCCGTGCACCTCTCGTTTGCGACCGACGCGTTCATGTATATGCATCCGGAGGTTGTCACGCTGACGCTCCAGCTCATTCGCCTCATCAACTCGTATGACATCCCCGTGCACACGCTGACCAAGGGTGCCATCCCGGAGGAGGCGCTGCAACTGTCCCACGAGAATCAGTTCGGCATCACTCTGGTTTCGGTCGACGAGGACTTCCGGAAGCGCTACGAACCGGGCACCGCCCCGTATCCCGCAAGAATCGCGGGACTCCGCCGTGCACACGACTTGGGGTTTCACTGCTTTGTCAACATGGAGCCCTATCCGACACCCAATATCTGGCAGCAGGACGTCCTCCGCGTCCTTGAGGCTGTCGACTTCGTCGACGAGATCCGCCTTGGCCAGCTCAACTACAACGACGTCGTCAAGCAGTATCCGGGCTGGCGTGCCTTCTACCGCCAAACAGGCGTGATCGCTCGTGACTGGTGCGGGGTCCGCGGCATCCAGTACGATGGCATCGAGGCGCGCCCCTCGCCTCGTCGCAAACGGCCCGCAGACTCGGATCCCGGCGACCTGTTCAGCGCCTGACCGAGTATGTTACACTTCGGGACGGTTCCAAACTGTAACAACCTTGATACGTGCGAGTCCTTCGGATGGAATCGTGGTATAACAACATCATACAGTGACGGGTGCGTGGCAGGAGGAAGCGATGACGGACGACGAGCGAACGCAGTGGAACATCGTGGCGCTGGCGCTGGAGGAGACGGGCGACTACCGTGTCATTCGGAAGCTCCAGCCGGTGGAGCGGTATGCCGAGCTCGACGGCGAGCCGACGGAGTTGGGCCTGATCCTCGACACAGAGACGACAGGTCTCGACGCGCAGGCAGATGAGGTCATCGAGCTGGGCATGGTCCTGTTCGAGTACGCTCCCCTGACCGGGATCGTGTACCGTGTCGTCGACACCTTCGACGAACTGAGGGACCCGGGCCGGCACATCCCCGCCGAGATTACGTCCATGACGCACATCACGGACGATATGGTGCGCGGGCGCGCGATCGACGTAGCCGCAGTCGAGGCATTCGTCGCCCGGGCTACTGTGATCATCGCGCACAACGCGGCGTTCGACCGCCCGTTCGTGGAGAAGCAGTGGAGCGTATTCGCGACTAAGCCCTGGGGATGCTCCATGACGCAGGTGCACTGGCGGGACGAGGGTATCGCAACGCAGAAGCAGGAGCTTATAGCTCTCTGCCTGGGCTTCTTCTACGACGCCCACCGTGCCGAGAACGACTGCCGCGCCCTCCTCCATATCCTGGCAAGCTCCCTGCCCACATCCGGCCAGCCTGCCCTGAAGC